>CAZJBZ010000455.1:0-3441 GCA_964543975.1 uncultured Spirochaetales bacterium | reverse complement strand
CCGGGGATGGCAACCCTTTCGGTTTTTTCATTTATGTACTCATGGAACAATTTCTTATGGCCGCTGGTGATTGTTAACAGTGAACAGAAAAAAACACTGCCGGTAGGGCTGGCAAGCTTCGCGGGATTCCAACAGGTCAATTGGCCCCTTTTGATGACCGGCTCGGTAATCGCAATCGTTCCGATTGTGGTCCTCTTTATTTTCGCCCAGAAGTTTTTTATAAGCGGTATCGTTATGAGCGGGATCAAGGATTAGGCAAGAAGGTCATCTCCGGAGCAGCCACTCCCTTAAAAATTCTGCTTCCGGGAAACAGCCCCTCTTAGATTCAGAGCGTGATGTTCTTCTCCAGCATGAGCTTGATCAGATGGACACGGTCATGGGCGCCGGTCTTTGAGTAGATGAAGCTGACATAGTTCTTGACCGTCTGTTCGCCTAAATAGAGTTTCTCGGCAATTTCTTTATTGTCCTTACCGTCAACAATCAGCTTCAACACCTCCTTTTCCCGATTACTCAAATCCTTCAACCACGACGGTTCTCGATAGCCGGCCCCTTTAACAAAGCTTCCGGCGGAAGAGGGGCCGACTGCGGCAGACTTCCCGTCTCTCCTCTTCTCCATCGCTTTATTCACCATAAAGTAGCCGTTTTTCACCAATTTTTGCGCCACAGCAGGTGAGATTAGGACATTCCCTTCTTTAATGGCCCTTATTGATGTGATAAGCTCATTCGGAGGGATGTTTTTAAGGAGATACCCCACTGCGCCGTGAAGGAGTGCCTCATACACATACTCATCATCATCAAAGGTCGTAAGCATCATGATCTGAGTTTCCGGAAACCGTTTATGGATCATTTTTGTCGCTTCAACCCCGTCCAGTTCCGGCATGCGCACGTCCATCAGAACGATATCGGGGCGCTCATCTTCCACGCGCTGAATCGCTTCATTACCGTTTCCCGCTATGCCGACGACTTTGATGTCTTTCGCCCGCATTTCCAGGACGGTCTTGAGACTCTGCACAAAGAGAATCTGATCGTCCGCAAGTACTACCTTGATTTTATCCATCTCCGATTACCCTGCCGCATGTTCACTCAAAGGGACTTCTTTCGACTTTTCTAAAGAGATGGGAATCGAAGCGAAAAGTTCAAACCCGTCAAAAACAGTCCTCGCGGTAATCGTTCCGCCAAGCCTTCCGATCCGCTCTCTCATTCCAACCAAACCGATCCCTTCCTTTATCTCGGACGCTCCCACACCGTTGTCTCGAATAACTATTTTCAATTCATTATCAACACACCAAAACCGAATAATGACTCTCGGTGCTTTACCATGCCGGAAAGCGTTTGTCAATCCTTCCTGAATGGTCCTGTAGATGACGTAATCGATTTCCGTCCCTAAACTGAACGGCATGTTCCCGTAATCGACGGTTACGGTGACTTTCGTTGCCTGCTGAAATACTCCCACCAGCTTTTGAATTGAGAGAATACCCTTTTCCTTTCGGAATTCGATTGTCCGTAAACGTCGCAGGGCGCTCCTCACTTCCGTTAGGCTGTTCTGGGCCTGTGTTTTAGCCTGGGTTAAAAGTTCCTGCAGTTCTGCATCATCTTTCGGTGCGAGATCGGAAGCTGCCTCCATCATCATTATGAGGTTTGTCATCGCGTATCCTACCGTATCGTGCACTTCTCGCGAGACCCTGTTCCGCTCTTTAATAATCGATTCTTCCGCTATACCACTGGCGTAATTCTGGTAACCGAGATTCGCGCTTGTTAATTGAAGAATCGCTGAATCCAGACGTTCGATATCCTTCAAACGCGTCTTCGATGCTTCTAAAAACTGTTTTAACAGGACCATCAGAAGGGTGATCGTAATCAGATAGATGATGAGGGTGATGGTGTTCGTACCGATTAAACCCACCATAGAGACGGGTTTATGCAAAACATTCAACTGAAATACAGTGATAAGGGAGACTGTGGCAAAAGAGAGAACCATATTTTTTGGAAAGGGAAAAAACAGGGCCGATTCGAAGATGATAATAAGAGGCAATACAAAATTGATTCCGGTCGATTGTCCTGAAGGATACCCCATGAGAACAATCAATCCGGTATGAAGAAGTACAATCGCAATACTGATGAAAAATGGCTTTACAAGGAGAAAGAGAAACGAAAGAAATAAAGAAAGCGAGAGAAGGAATACTATCTGTCCCAGCCAGACCGGAGGATACATATTCATCCTATAAAACATGAAAACACGAATGAAGGAGATAGTATGGACAACGATAGAAACGAAACAGAACAGGGCAATAAATCGTTTACCGGGAACCAATGCAGCCTCTTCTGAACCTTGATATGTAGACATAGCTAACATGGTGAGTATAGCACTCTTTGGTGCCGACAGCAATTCCCGGCGGCGAGTCACTGCAATTATCTGCTTAATAACAGCTGCCGGACGGTCGATATTGAAACCATGAAAAAGCCACTTCTCTTCTCCATTATCTTCGTTTTCGGTCTGTGCGGCCACCTCATGGCATTCCAGACCGGTTACGCTTCGTGGTACGGCGGTAAATTCCAGGGAAGGCAGACCGCGAGCGGTGAGATTTTCGACACAGATAAACTGACTGCGGCCCACAGGACACTTCCCTTCAATACGATTGTCCGGGTGACAAATCTTAAAAACGACAGATCGGTTGTGGTCCGGGTCAATGACCGCGGTCCCTTCGTCCAGGGCAGGATAATCGATCTCTCACGTGCCGCGGCCCAGTCTCTCGATATGATCAAAGACGGAACGGCGCCCGTTCAGCTCGATATTTTGTCCGATGAACCGATGGCTGCAGCGCAACCGGACCGATCAGCCCCTATCGCCGGGGGTGCAGGGGTCGAAACAGCCGAGGATGAGCGGCAGACAGCCAAGGCATCCGGTGAAAATGTGAAGCGATCAAATCGGCCGGAAGCCCCGGGGGCCGAGAAAAGCGCGCTGCCCCTGCCGACTGTCCATGAAGAGGAAGGGACCATCTCGGAGGAAACCGCCACTGTTGCTACCGGGGCCTTAAGTTTTGACACGGAACCTCTTGGAGAGACGGCGTTCGGGGGGGACCGGACAAATAAGAAGAGCACGCCCCAGACGTTCATCATTCAGGTCGGCTCGTTTTCGGTGCTTGAAAACGCTCTCACCTTAAAACGCAAACTGGAAGGCGCCGGTTTCGCTGTTGCATTCGAACCTGCAGGGAACGGCATCATGAGAGTGGTTTTACCCAATGTCCTTCATACCGAGCTCTCGGGGACACAGGAGAAACTTACATCCGCGGGAATCTCCGATATTCTCGTCCGCCGGAAATAATGCGGAAACGTCGACAACAATTTGGCAGGGCGCGATGGGGCGGTCAATGGGCCCGCTTGAAAGACGTTCCTCCTCGGTCCGAACCCATGTGTCCGTTTATGGCCTCACGATTTGTAAAT
>CAZJBZ010000454.1:0-3450 GCA_964543975.1 uncultured Spirochaetales bacterium | reverse complement strand
GCCGCGCGATATGCGGTCCCACCAGCCCGATAAAGCCGATGATACCGGTAAAACTTACCACGGTGGCCGTAACCACGGCCGAGGTGACGATGGTGATCACCATCACTCTGATCGGCCTTGTGCCGAGGCTCTTCGCTACATCCTCTCCGGAGGCCATGATGTTAAGGTTCCAGGAAAGCCGATAAAGGACCGGGAACCCCGCGGCGAAAAGGAGGGCCGTAATTCCTACCTCTTTCCAGGAGGCGGAGCTCAGACTGCCCATGAGCCAGAAAACAATTTGGGCCAGCTGATCGTGGGTGGCCATGTACTGGAGTATCGATGTCCCGGCGGAAAAAGCGTACATGACCGCGATACCGGAGAGGATCAAGGTTTCAGCCCTCATGTTGCGAAGACGGGCAAGAAAGAGAACAAAACCGACTGCCAACAGAGCAAAGAGAAAGGCGGATGAGATGATCAGGATGCTCTCTCCCGCATAGGAGAGCATTCCCGCGCCAAGAACGATTACCAAGGAAGCACCGAAAGCCGCTCCTGAAGAGATCCCCAAGGTGTAAGGGCTTACTAAAGGGTTTCGTAAAACTCCCTGCATGCCGACACCGCAGGATGAGAGGGCGGCACCCGCTATGAGTGCCATCGCCACCCTCGGCAGGCGGATGTCCCATACAATGGCGAAGGTGCCCATCGACAACGTTTCCCGTCCGATTCCCGTTATACCGGCGAAGATGCTTTTCCACACATCCATGAACAAGATATCGGCCGCTCCCACACAGATGCAGGCAATCGAGAGGAAGAGGAGCGTCAGAGCTGACAGTGACAAGATAAGACGATGCAGCGCGAGCCGTCTATTGAGTGTCTGCCTGAGAGAGGACTGTTTGGTGGTCGACTCGAGGGCCCTCGGCCGCTTAGGGGTAGACATACGGTTCGAGTAATTTCTCCCACTCTTCTTTGCCATAGAGTTCCGTTACAATCCTCTCGTGGATTTTTTTCGGATAAAGATCATCCGGTGCGTCAGGATAAAACCAGCGCGCAAAATAGGAAACACCTACCGGATATCGAAGACTGATAAACAGGTCCGATTTAATAATATGAACATTGCTGTTTTGTATCGCTTTTATCGATTTTAGGGAAGGCCTCTCGTAAATGGACCGAAGCATTTTTTCGAGTGCCTCGTCACCAGCATCTCCGCTTACCCGCCTGATGATGACATCGGGATTCCGCTCTACTATATACTCCGGATTCAACTCAGGAGAACGGACCGGTTCATCTTCGGCTATATTGATTCCACCGGCCAATTCTATAAACTGATGATGGCCGGTTTTTGCGGAGGCGCTCTTATACGGCTTCCGGTTTTCAAAAAAGACCACCGGCTTTTCCGCCCCTGCCTCTTGGGCCGATTGTACCTCCGCTTGGATTACAGAAATCGCCTCCTCTACAATGGAGACAACCTCTTCCGCCCGTTCCTCCTTCCGGAGTATTTTTCCCAGTTTTCTCACTAAAACGGGAAGTGAATCGGGATCACTTGTCGATTCAATAAGGACCGGAATCCCTCGTCCGTTCAAAATCTCACGTGTGCTTTCATCAAACATGGTATCGGCAAGAACGAGGTCCGGTTCCAGCTGAAAGATACGCTCCATATTGGGGCTGGAGGAGTTTTTCCCCACCACAAAAACCGAACGGACGGAAGAAGGGAAGGTAGAGTAACTGCACCGACCGACCATCCTATCCGCACAATCGAGCGCCGCGATGATTTCCGATAAACCCGAGTTGACCGAAACAATGCGTTCAACAGGCTGCTCAATAACGGCCTCGATCCCTTTCGAATCGGTAACGGTGATTGTCTGCCCCCGCTGTCCGCTTTTTTTTCCACCATCCTCTTCCTGTTTCCCTTCGGAAAAAAGGACACCGGCGCTAAAAATAAAAATCGTTAAAAGAAGTATTTTTTTCATAGGTTCCTCCTGCTTTTTCCATTCTTCTCTGCGAAAATGTGCCGCCTCAAAAAGAGTCTGCCGTAAAGCAACGCTCTACGGCAGACGGAGGGAAAATTATTCAAGTGATTTATTCAACCACTCTATTCTCAATCTATAAAAATTGCTTGTAGACTATTTTCATGTTATCGATAAACAGGTTTTGTATATTTGGGTCACTCGCCAAACCGTCGGTGCATTCCGCCGGCATACCTAAAACACTCTTCATGGAATCCTCTTCATCACCCATGACGTCGTTGGACATATGGTCTCCGTACGTCAGCATAAAAGTGATGAATTGGACATTCGATACCCCTGAGCTTTCAACCTCATCCCTTACGGCACCAAACTCCGGTATTCCTTCCATGACCGCTACGTAGGTATTTTTGTAGTTGTCCCGAAGATATTTATCCATCTGGACCAGTTCCGCGTTATACTCGAGATGTTTTTCATTTCCATGAGCGCACAGTATCGTCGCGGTTGTCTTCTGATCTCCAAAATGGGTCGCCAGCGCGTTGATCGAATTTTGTATGTTTTCAGGATAGTAGAGAAGCGGATGGGTATATTTAACATTTAATCCGTCGGTTGGCGTATTGATGACCTGCCGGTACTCCTCTCCCACCATTAGATGGAGACACTGCACCAGCACATTTTTTTTCCCCGCTTTTCGACAATAATCGTACGTCTCTTCAACGGTCCGTACGGGGACCTTCCGTGCAAAAACCGTCTCTTTTCCTTCATCGCGAAGTTTATTCACAATGAACGAAGCGGTAAAAGCCCAGTATACTTCGGTATCGGGAAAGGCTTTTCGGACGGCACTGTCGAAATCTTCAAGGTTCTTTAACCCGCTTTCATAGCTGCTTCCGAATGCCGCGATGACAATGACAGGTTGTTCACTTTCGGATACAGCGGTTCCTTCCGATCCCCTTTCCGTGGAAGCACAGGAAAACATCATTCCCGAACAGATTACCACAACGAGTCCGAAAAGGACCATACTCTTTTCTTTTTTCTCCATAGCACACTCCTAAATAATATTTTTTGTGTGCTCTTTTAGGTAGATAAGGTTTTGCTATTGCTGCAGATGATTCGGCAGGCAATAACCCTCTCTCCTCGAAGAGCGTTATTATTGTTCGGTTTGCAGCAGGTCTCCTGACTTACCGGACTTTACCTCTCACCTTCCCATCGGGCTTTATCCTGCATTACGCATTCAACCCGACAGTGGCCACCGTCGATCTTTCATAATGTCTCTTTCGACGGGAGAGGCACACACCGGAATACAGTGACGGGATCGTTCCGGATTCTCACCGGATTCTCTTTTAAGAATACCCCCTCTAAAAAGGCGGTGTCTCACTGCAACCGTGTTTTTTATATCACATCACAAACTATCTGTCTATAGGGCTATAGGGGGTGCTCGGCGGCACCGCTTTGGCCGAACTGCTCGTCGTTTAATCTGCCGGCCGAGATTTTTCAAGCCTTCTTCCGTAATTTC
>CAZJBZ010000453.1:0-3491 GCA_964543975.1 uncultured Spirochaetales bacterium | reverse complement strand
GGCGTACTCATCCGTTTCGAGGGCGGAGAGACTGATGGCCCCCTGCCATTTATCACGCGGGTTGGGCCGCGGGACGGATTCTCTGAGCAGCTTTGTGTACGGGTGGAGCGGATTGTTCAGTACCTTATCGATTGGTCCCATTTCGACAATATTGCCGCGAAACATGATGGCGATCCGGTCACTGACGTAGTAGGCGGTGGCTAAATCGTGGGTGATGTAGAGCACGTTGATTCCCTGCTTGTCTTTAATGTCGCGAAACAGGTTGACAATCGCCATGCGAAGAGAGGCGTCGACCATGGAGACCGGTTCATCGGCGATGAGAAGCGACGGTTCGGTGATCAGGGAACGGGCCACCGAGACGCGCTGGGCCTGACCGCCCGAAAGTTCGTGCGGATAGCGCTTCCGTATCTCATCGAGAGTGAGGCCGACCGAGTTGAGGACCTCTTCCATCCGTTTTTCTGCCTGTCTTCGGTTGGAAGCCATTTGAAAGTTGATCGTGGTGTCGTAGAGGTAGGTGTCCACCCTCTTTAACGGATTGAACGTATCGAAGGGGTCTTGGAAGATCGGCTGGACCTCTTTCATGAACCACATCTTATCCCGTCTTCTCTTTATATGGGTAACGTTGCGGTCTTTGTAGTGAATGGTTCCCAGTGTCGGTTCATAAGTGCCGAGAATGATTTTGGCAAGGGTCGTTTTCCCGCTGCCGCTCTCTCCCGCTAAAGTGAAAATCTCCGGTTTGTCGGTGGAGAGTTTGAACCCGGCATTATTCACGGCGGTCAATTTAGATCTGGCTAATCCGCCGCCTATGGTAAAGATCTTTGTAAGGTTCTCTATACTTAAGAGTTGGCTGTAATCACTCATTATTCGCGTCTCCTGAATCTAAAAAGCATGCAACTTTATGTCCTTCGCCTATTGTGACTAGTTCCGGCATCTGTTCCATACACTCCGGTTTGGCTTCGGGACACCTCGGATGAAAACGGCAGCCGGCCGGAGGGTCAGCAAGGTTCGGCGGTGCGCCCGGAGCACTGACTTTATACGATTTATCACCGATTTCCGGCAAAGATCCGATCAGATATTGGGTGTAAGGGTGTGCGGGCGAGAAAAAGATATCGTCCACCTTTGCCTCTTCAACGATGCGGCCGGCGTACATGATGGCCAGCCGGTCCGCCATATTCGCGTGGATCGCCATATCGTGGGTAACCATGAGAACGGTGTTCTTCTGCTCGGCTTGGATCTTCTTGAAAAGCTGGACGACACCCCGTTGCACGACCACGTCGAGCGCGGTAGTCGGCTCATCGGCAATGATCACGTTCGGGCCTAGAATAGTCGCCAGAGCGATGGTCACACGCTGCTTCATCCCTCCGGAAAGCTGATGGGGGTAAGCGCCGAGAGCTTCATCGGGAAGTCCCAAGTCGCGCAGATGGTCGTACACCGTCTGTTCGAATTTGTTTCTGTCTTTGACAATGTTCCGGTGAGCGCCTACAAAGTCCTTGAAAGTCTTCCTAATCCGCTGGACCGGATTGAGTACGTTCATCGATCCCTGCGGCATGTAGGAGATATTCTCCCATCGGGTCTGTCGAAGCTGTTCGTCATTTAGATCGTAGATGTCCACTTTCTTGCCGTTAAAATCATAAACGACGGACCCGCCGCTTATTTGGAGCGGAGGGCGAATGGTTGCCGAAAGGGCCTTTATGAGTGTGGTTTTTCCGCATCCCGATTCTCCCGCGATACCGAAAATCTCGTTTTTGTTGATCGACAGGGACACGTTGTCCACCGCTTTAACAGTACGCTCTATCCCGTACGCCTTTGTTATATAATATGCCTTTAGATTTTCTACATTTAGTACGGCCATGGTACCCCTCTTACTCTGATTTTATTCTTTGCAGCCTGGTCCGAGGATCGAGGAACTCGCTGAGACTGGTAGAGAGCATGTACAACGCGAAAATGAGGATGATACACGCGATTACGGGTGTAAGGATCCACCACCAGTTGCCCAAGAGCATTGCCTGATAACTGACCGACCAGTGGATCATCGTCCCCAATGTCGGGGTTTCGAGGCTTGAAAGACCGAAAACCGCGATGATGATCTCCATACCGATCACAAAAATCATATTGTTGATTGCCGTTGCCATCAGTAATGGAATGACAAACGGAAAATGCTCTTTCATTACCAGCCGTCCCGTTCTGCAGCCGGAAAAAATGGCGGTCTGGGTGAACCCCCGTTCGCGCAGGCTCAAAATTTGTGCCCGTACCTGCCGTGCGTCCCACGCCCAGCCGAAAATGGCCAGGAGTATTCCCAACCCCAAGGTGCCTAAACTGCCCCGCATGATCGACGCGATAAGGAGAAGGACCGGTAGAAGCGGGAGGACGACGAAGCTGTCGTTTGCCGACATGATGACCCTGTCGGTCGTTCCTCCTTTGTAACCGGCTATAAGACCGACAATGACCGCGATAACTCGCGAGAGTCCGGCGGCGGTCAGTGCGATGATGAGGGAATTGGCGATTGCCCGGGTGGCCTTCCAAAAAACGTCCTGACCCAGCGAGCTGGTCCCCAACCAATACTCCAGACTCGGCGGTTTATCTTTCGGTACCACGTTCCAAATCTTGAGGTCGTAGGGACCGAAGAGGGAGGCGACTGCCAAACCGACTAAGATGACCATGACGACGAATCCAAAGAGGAACCGCGCGTCAGCTTTCATTAAATCTCGTATTGTTTTGAACATATCTGCCTCCTCCCCTACTGATACCGCACCCGCGGGTCGAACAACGGATAGATAAAATCGACGATTAAAACGCCGGTGGCGATGAGTACGATGGAGAGTACCGTAATTCCCATGATCATATTGTAGTCACCTTCTATGATCGCCCTGTAGAGAAGCATCCCGATACCGGGATAGGCAAAGACATACTCGACGATAAGTGCACCGCTGAGTAACTGTCCTAAGGAGAGGGCCAATCCGGTAATTTGCGGAAGCATGGCGTTTCTGATAGTGTATTGGAGAACAAGTTTCATCTTCCGCAATCCGCCTGCTTGACCGTACATGACGTAGTCTTCCGCGACAACATTGGAGGTAAGCGATTTCATCTGGATGAACCAGACCCCGATCCCTACCAAGATAAAGGTGAGCGCCGGAAGAAAAGCGTGGTGCAGGACGTCTGCAAGGAAGCCGAAGGAAAGCCGGAATTTCATTCCCACTTCCATACCGCCGCCGACCGGGAATATCGGAAAGGCGTACGCCAAAAGCATGAGCACCAAAAGTGCCATGATGAAGTAGGGAATAGGACGGAAGACCATTATGACTGCCTCTATGACGCGGGTCCATTTCTTTTGGCTGAAGTAGCCTGCCAACCCCCCTAAAAAGGTGCCTGAAAACCAGACGATAATGATGGAGACGCTCAATAAACCGAGGGTCCACGGAAGGCTGGTCTTGATAAGTTCAATAACCGGGGTCGGAAACTGGGTAAACGATGGACCGAATTCTCCGGTCAGA
>CAZJBZ010000452.1:0-3498 GCA_964543975.1 uncultured Spirochaetales bacterium | reverse complement strand
CCGTCGCACGTCGCGCAGTAGGAAACCCCTCTTCCAGAAAACTCATTTTCTCCCGGGATGTTGAGATGTTTATGTTTAGCACCGGTCGCTACAACAACCGTATACGCGGTAACGGTTCCTTTTCCTGTTTCTACGGTAAAAAGAGCACCTTCTTTTGTTATTTTTTTAACGGAGGTGATAACAATATCGACTCCGAAATTTCTTGCTTGCTGCTCCATGTTCCGAGAAAAATCATATCCTTTTATCGGTTCAACGATTCCCGGATAATTTTCCATATCATCGATGATGAGGGCCTGCCCACCCGCTGCCATTTCTTCATAAAGGACGGTATTCAAATTCGACCGGGCCGCGTATTGAGCGGTGCTTAATCCGCCGGGCCCCCCGCCGACGATTACGATATCTCTGTCCGCTTGCATGTTAAACTCCTTGTTGCCTTTTCTATAAACTTTTTTTAATATATATACATCTCTATCTATCATCAACAAAATAACGGTGCAGTGTTCACGTATGAAACAGCGTCATTGTAAAATTTTTCATATACTTTTTCTACTCATTCTGCTTTTTTTTATCGGCCCCTTCGGTTTCAGTAGCGAGACCCCGAGAATAGGGCCTTCAACTGTTGCCCGGAGGCTTGCCGCGGAGAATGTCCCTCTCTCTATCGATACGCTTACGGATTACGCGCTGCTCCTTTCGGAGGTACCGGAAGAGGAACTCTCCTCGTATGATAGGATAATTGACGGATTAATTCAGGAGCTTGAAGGCTTTTACCAAAGGCACAAAGGAGAAAGTGCCCCTGGTAATATCGTTCTCTCTTTTATGCATGAAAATGCCACCAAAACGTACCGTGAAGAACAAACACGTTTTGACGTGCTTTTAACGTCAGGCACGTATAATTGTGTCTCATCTTCTATTCTCTATACAATCTTGGCCCGTTCGATCGGTCTTACCGTTGGTATGGTAAACACCTCGGACCATGTATTCTGCCTCGTTGAGACTGAAGTAGGTTCCGTTGATGTGGAAACGACAAATGTATACGGCTATAATCCGGGCGACAAGAAGGAGTTTCACGATAAGTTCGGGAGAACAGGGTATACCTATGTACCTCCGGGCAACTATGCGCTGAGAAATGAAACAAATGAGAAGGGTTTGTTGGCGTTTATTCTTCAAAACCGCATAGCGGATTTAGAGAGGCGAAAGGAGTACGCCGAAGCGGCTGGTTTGGCGGTGGACAGAAATACAATTGTGGGGAGCGAATCATCGTATGTCTCTATGATTAAGGAGTTCATCAACTACGCCGCCTGGTTGAATCAACAGGGACAGTATCGTGACGCGCTGAATTTTATTGAAACCGTTCAAAAAAGGTATGGGGAAGATCATCGTTATAAAGATATTGCTTCCGTTCTTATTAACAATCGGATGACGGTCCTTGTACGCGATGGACAATATGAGGAGGCATTCGAGTTTCTTCAAACCATGTTCGATCGCAATCTGCTTGATAATACATCACGCGACAATCTTTTCCGCAAGGTTGAGGACCGGAGGATTTATACCACAATTCGGGAACTGTCCTTTGACGAAGCTCTGACTGAGATCCAGGAAAGTTTTCATGATAGGTATTTATCCGGACAACGATATGAAGAGTATATAGAATATCTCTATCTTACCAAGGCTGAAGAAATTATTGGTAATGAAGGCTGGTTGGCGGCAATTCCTCTGATAGAGGAGGGTCGGGACCTGCTTCCGAACAGTTCGAAACTGAAACAGGCGGAGGAGTCTTTCCGTTACAATTTCGTAGTCCGGGTCCATAATCAATTTGCCGAATTGTACAACAACAAGCAGTATGAGCAAGCAGCCGCTCTGCTCGATGGAGCGCTTCGAAAACTTCCCGCCAATAAAACACTCCTTCAGGATAAGAATGTTTTAGAAAAGACCCTCGAATCTCTACAATAGAGACCACGCGATCGCTCCTCGGCAGAGGACGGATTGGTCGACGGTTCTTCTCACCTCATGTCGGTTTTCTGATAGGGGAATTTCTTTCTTGAATGTTTCAAGTTTCATCGGCCGTCTTGAATCCGCGTCAAGGAGGAGCCAAAAACTTGTCGCGGCAATAATCTCGTGTTTTTCTGTGTCTTTGACTGAGAAATCTCTCAGGGCGAATAGTCGTTCCGTACCTTTCGGCCAGGTTTCAACGGAAACTGTTTCATCCCAAACAGGTAATCGGTTGATATTCAGGACCATTTTGGTTAAAACCCACATCTTTCTCTTCTCCGACAGGGCAAAATAGCCGTACCCAAGATTTTCAGCATGGTGCCAGGCGCTTCCCTGTAGAAAATTGCAAAGCACGGAGAGTTGAATGGTGTGATTCACATCAACTTCATACGATCTGACGGCATAGTGGTCAATCCAGCTCGATTGCATCTCCATAAAAGCATCCTAAACGATGAGTGAAAAATAATCCAGAACGGCAAAAAGAGATGTTATTTTTCTAAACCTCTTCCCGGAAAGACCGATTATGGAAATAAGGAGTAATTTCAAAAATGGAAGCAAGGAAGCCCGATACACTTATGGAAATAATGACCGAAGAGATTGAACTTATCCACCAATACTGCCGGATGGAACAGCAATTAAAGGAGCATCTCTTCGATAAAAACTGGAAAAATCTCGAGAAAGCCATTAAAGATACCGATCCCATCACTTCACGGATAAACGAATTGGAGACAGAGCGGGACGCGTTGTTTACCGAAATAAAAAAGGATTTGGGAGAGCCGGAGACGTGCAACTTTTATCAGGTGATCGTCCATCTGCCTCAGGAAGCAAGAGACAGGTTAGGGGACCTCTATCGGGAATTGAAGTTCGCGGTATTCAAACTTCAGGGAATTACAAGCAACATAGATACCTATATTTGTTCGATGAAAGAGACAATGAATCATTTTCTGGAAGGGATTTTTCCCCATAGAAAAGGAAATTTATACACGAAAAACGGCACAACATCCCATGTTGAAGCAGATCCGATGATTATTAGCCGACAGTTATAAGAGGTTTGGTATGCAATCAACATTTACCGGTATAGAGTTAGGGAAAAGAAGCCTCATAGCTCATCAACAGGGCCTGACCACTACCGGGCACAATTTAAGTAACGCGGGAACCGAGGGATACAGTCGACAGCGTGTTACGATGAGCCCCACCGATCCGCTCTATGCCCCCCAATTGAACAGAGAAGAAACTCCCGGACAGATAGGACAGGGGGTCGATGTTACCTCTATCGAACGGATCCGGGACCAAATACTTGAAGGAAGGATCGTAAAGCGGGCCAACGGCCAGGGGTTTTGGAGTGCCAGAGATAAATACCTGCTTATGGTCGAACAGGTGTACAACGAACCGACTGAGCTCAGTGTTCGGGGAGCGATGGATAAATTTTGGCAGTCTTGGCAGGAGTTATCGCTTAATCCTTCCGAACCGGCCGAAAGAAAGGCGGTAGTCCAACGGAGAAAGAACCTT
>CAZJBZ010000451.1:0-3526 GCA_964543975.1 uncultured Spirochaetales bacterium | reverse complement strand
AGTTGGTTAATTTTACAATAGCCTCCTGTTATGTTGACTTTCTCATATAGATACTCGGGTGAAATATCTGCACCGTTAGGCCAGTAGAGAGTATGGAAATCAGGATGAATCGAAAACAGTTTAAAAACCTGTTTATCTTTTAGTGGTTCAAATAATTCCCCATATAACTCATCCCGGAGATCAATATCCCCTTCCGTTCCATCGGAAAAACGAATATAGATGATAAAATTCTTCTTATATTTCGCGTCGATGACCTTTGGTATCATATGCTTACTCCAGCCACCTCATCAAACACCTTGTATATGTTTTTCCTCAATTCGGTTATGGTCATGTATCCTTCCGCAGAGTCCACTTATAATACAGCAAGAAAAACGTACGTTGTCAATCAGTAAGCGTACATTCGTACATTATTCGACCCGCATCACTTTACCACCGCCAGAACTATTTCTCTGTACTGTTCACGGATTGCAGCGTTGAGGTTTGCGATAAATTCGGTGGTTATCTTGGACCGGTTGTTATGCGTTAATGCTACAAGATCGGCCAACTCTTTTGCAGCAATTTCCTTGCCGTCTTCCGCCAATTTTTTTTGGTACACAGCGGTTTTTATTTCAATAATAGAGGGCAGGCTTAGGTACCATCCTTTCAGCTCGGGGTCCTATTCCCGGACATCCTCCGGCTGGGGATACGGAATCGTCATCTCCCAATCGTCTCCCGGAAAAACAACATTAATCTCTATCCCGTTGGCACGGTCCTCAGCCCAATCCGGATGAAACGCAAATCCTTCATGAACGGTCTTAGACAATCGGCCCCAGCCCTCGTGTGAGGAAAGCACATCGACATCCACCGTTGTGCGCTGGGCGTTATTCCGAATTACCGCCATGCCGAATTGTAGCATTGGGAGAGACCGCGGGCAATGGACATGTTCATCATCGGTGATAGGAGCCACTTCGGTCGGTTTTTCCATTCTGTATTGCAGAAAATCAGTATTACCGTTATGATGAAAAGATGAAAACGACACTAGTAATTAACTCCCGCGGTACCATCACACTGCCTGCAAAATTACGAAAAACTCTGGGATTGTCCGGGGACGATCTCCTTATTGCGGAGACGACGGATGAAGGGGTACTATTGAGACCGGCTGTCGCACTGCCGATAGAGCTGTATTCAACGGAGCGGGTAGCTGAATTCGCCGCTGAGGAGGAAAAGCTCGAAGAGTGGTATAGAAACCGCGACGGAAATAAAGAGAAGTAGTCTGTGCGCCTGTACCTCGATTCCAATATTGCCTTTTCCGCCGCTTTAAAAGATGGAGCTATTCGGCGTCTGTTAAATGATTGTTTGGATAACGGTCATGTATTGGTAATGGACGGCTATATTTGGGAGGAAGTCCGCCGCAATATGATTGTGTATTGTTCCTCTTCCTTGAAATATCCGCATTATCTTACTACAAAGGTCGAATTGCACGGGACGGCTTCTTCTATCGGCCCGGAGCACGCGCAAACAGAGTACAGTTTAAGAGAGATTCCACGGAAGGACAAACCGGTAATTGCAGCTGCCGCCGCACTTGGTTGTGACATGCTCATCACCGGCGACAGGACACACTTCGGTCGGTTTTTCGGCAAGCATTTGCTCGGTGTGGAGATTGTCTCACCAATGACGGCGGCGAAAAAGCTTTTGTAAAGACAGAACTATTTATTGACTCTTCCCCGATTCTTCTCATATTATGAAAAATATGAAACCGTCGAGAACGCTCATTACAATTACTCTTTTGATTATTGTGTTGTCCGTCATCGCTTCAGGGGTCGGGCTGCTTCTCCAGGAAGTCGGCGAACCTATCGGTTTCACTACCGTGCGCGGTGAAGATGTGCTCCTATTCGGGCATGGCCTGTACCGATACGATTCTCTTTTTTCCGGTGCCAACTATCGGGCGCAGGATGTTGTTACTTTGGCCTTGGGAGTCCCGTTGTTGATTGTAACGCTGCTTCTTTACAGGAGAGGTTCATTCAGGGGCGGTTTTCTGCTTTCGGCAGTGTTAGGGGTTTTCCTCTATGTGTATGCTTCGATGTCGCTGATGGCTGCTTTTAATCCCCTCTTCCTTCTGTATGTTGCGTTGTTTTCGTTGAGTCTCTTCGGAATGATTCTTGTTTTTCGGCAGTTAGAGAATAGTGGTCCGAATCTCGATTTGGAGCAAATGCCGGCGCGCGGTCCGGCGATATTCATGTTTGCCGCGGGCGCGGTTACGCTCGTGGTGTGGCTTCTTCCGCTTGTAACGGCCATTATTACCGGTTCCGTCCCTCCGAGGCTCGATCACAATACGACGATGGTAACCGACGCACTCGATTTGGCAATCATAACTCCTTCCACATTTCTCTGCGGAGCGCTTCTGTTGCGGAGAAAAATGGTAGGGTACATTACAGCAATGCCTCTGCTTGGACTCATCATCATGCTTCTCTTTCTCATTTCGGGAGGCACAATCAGCCAGATAGCCGCCGGCATTGCGTTTTCCCCCGGTGAGATCATCGGCCCTATCGCGGGATTCGCCATTCTGGGAGTATTCGGGATTATCGTCCTCGTTTCTATTGTGAAACGAATACCCGGTGGGAATGATTCGTAGCGGAATAATGGTAAAAAATCGGCCGCAAACATCTCAAGCACCCTAATTTTTCTTGACAAGTTGATAAGAAAACGCTACCCCCTGCTTATGATTGCATTAACGGTTGGTGAGTTTAAGAGACAGTTTTCAGAGCTTCCTCAGAGAGTCAGGGCGGGAGAGCAGGTTGAAATCCTCTATGGAAAATCAAAAGAACCTGTTGCCATGCTTGTACCGATACGTGACGTATCACCAATTACCGCACCTCAATGATCATAAGGACCCTTTCGACAAGATGCTTATCCGGCAGGCAATTTTCCATGGTTTCACCATGATAAGCAAAGATGAAGCATTCTCACAGTATCAAAAATCAAGGCTCAAGCTAATCTGGTAGCTCTTTTATGACCTTTTGAATAATCGCCAGGCTTTTTTCGAGTTCCGGGACCGGAGCATCTTCGGTTATGCCGATGAGAAAACCTTTTTTGTCCCCCGCCTGCCGAATAAGCTCTCGGGTGTGAGATTCGATCACTTCAGGGTTTTCGATGTGGATGTTGCTGGTGTAATTGATCCATAATGCCTTGTCTTTCCACAATCGTCTCGCATCAGCTATGGAGAAATCCCCCATAGGCGGTGGGGTGAGCGCTTCGATCCAGTGCAGGCCCGTTTTAGAAACTGCTTCCGCGAGTGAGGCGATTCGGCCGTCCATGTGCGATCCTATCAGTTTATCGGTCCCCGCCATCTCTTCCTGGACCATGTTGTAGACGGGAACAAGATAGTTGGTAAACCGTTCCGCTCCCACCACGTCACTCGACACATTATCTCCTAAAAGGATTACTTCCACCGACGTATCGGCTGCAATCTTTGTTATTTCCCTGTACTTTTCAAAAAGAACCGAATGAAGGGAGTCGAAACAATCTCTGTTTTCGTAATAATCAACAC
>CAZJBZ010000450.1:0-3536 GCA_964543975.1 uncultured Spirochaetales bacterium | reverse complement strand
GGCTGTTGCCGCTGGAGACGATGTAGCCTCCTCCCGGACCGAGGATATCGATGAGTTTCTTCACCTCGGCATCCACCTCGTCGGTTGTTCCTTCACCAAGCAGATTGAGGTCAACATTTCCGAGCAGGCAGAGTCGGTCGCCGTAGTCCCGTTTGAGTGCGGTCAGGTCCATGGTGCCGTTTTCAAGGGGATGGATGCCGGCAATGCCGAAATCGACCCAGTCGTCTAAGAGCGGGAGGATGTTTCCGTCGCTGTGCATGATCCAGGGAAGAGACACTTTTTTCGCAAGCTCTTTGTAAAATGGAACGGCGACTTCATGGAAGACCTGCGGGGAGAAGAGGGGCCCGGTTTTGTACGCCATATCGTCGGTGGTAACGAACACATCGAAGCCGAGGGTGCAGGCGTGTTCGGCGACTGTCGTGGCCCATTCGAAGTAACGCTCCATAACGGAAAAGAGAAAAGAACGGTCTTCGAAGAGGGCGATGGAAAATGTCTCCAGTCCCATGCTGAGCATCGCGGGAAAGAGTCCCGCTCTGGTTATGAAAAAGGCCGGATAATCACCTTTGTTATCGGCGAAATGTCGGGCCTCGTTGTAGAAGGACGGATCGTTCGGATCGGGAAGTTCGATGCGTTTCACATCATCAGGACTTTTAATCATTCCGTCGCCGTAGAAGTGGCGGCCGTGCTGGCCGGAGTCTTTTTGTGCGTAGATGGGGGCCCGCATAATGTAGAAGATGTTGTCTAGGCCGAGTTCACCCGCCAATTCTTTTGCCTCATCGACGGTGTAGCTGTTTGTCTCTAAATCGGCAGGTCCCTCCGGTTCCTCTTCCCAGCCGCACAATTGTCGGGCAATTTCCCGGTCGACACTCAGTTCGCAGTAGGGAACCCGGTCCGGTTGTTTGCATTTAATTGCGCTCATTACTCTTTCGCATGATGTCATGATTTCGCTCCTTTTTAATATCCCAATTGGGGATCAACGATGTTATTTAGTTCTGCTCCCCGAACGTAGTGTTCAAGGTTATCGATAAAGATGTTCCAAGCCCGGTGATCGTATTCGGGAGTAAGCCCCGAATAGTGGGGAGTAACAATCACGTTTTCCAACTCCCACAGAGGCGAATCTTCGGAAAGCGGTTCTTCCTCGAAAACATCCAGTCCAGCGCCCGCGATCTTCTCCTTCAGAGCCTGTGGTTTGAGCGGTATCCCATAGATCCCCCGCATTTTGTGCATTGAGCCAAAACTCTGCAGAATTATTGAATAGTCGTGAAAGCCGAAGGGCCATCTCCGGACTTACTGCACGACGCTCACGAACAAGCTCATTGACGGTCTGACGCGATACACCCAATGCATCGGCAAGTCGGGAGACTGTCAGTCCGTAGTCGGGCCTGAAATCTTCGAGAAGTATTTCTCCGGGATGGATAGGTCGAACTTTTCGCTTCTTTCTATTTGGAATACCCATAACACATAATCTCCTAGTGATAATCTGTGATCTCAACCTCATAGGCATCGCCGTCTATGAAACGGAAACATATCCACCACTGATCGTTGATGCTTATCGCATACGGCCCCTCTCGATTTTGTCCAAGTCGATGGAGCCTATTCTCCGATGGGATCCTAAGGGCGTCTATTCGTTTTGCCATATCTAGGTTGTTATGATAAAAGCAACAAGGGCGGCGGTCTTATCATTTTAATTAGGTATGTAAAAACCGAGAGGATGAGCGCGGAAAGTGATTTTGATATTTAATATAAGAACAAACTGGTGCCCGTTGAATAAAAAAGCGGAAAATCCGGCATCCTCCGTTTAATGCCGACAACTGCACCTATTTATGGATCAGGTAGACCATGATTTCGCCGTCCTCTTATATCGCGGGCCGATGCGAGTAGACTAAGTGACCACCCTCAATGGATATGATAAAATAATCTTACCTTCCACTTATTACATCCAATAAAATAGGGAAGTGTTCCTGTGAAGTCTGTCGTATTTTAATTTGCCATCCTTTCGGGAGTCCATTGAAAAGGTCTTGCATACACATCCTTCTGTCGCTTCTATTTAAAAGAAATTCACCGAGGACTCGAGCTGTATAAGCGTCTTTCATTATCTTAGCTTTGTCTTCCCTGCGAGGAATCACTAAGAGCTTGGTTAGAACGAAAGCTTCCGGTTCGGGAACTCTGATATTGTACCCACGGTAAAACACAACCATACTGCGGTCGAAAGCTAAAGAAAGGAACCGTAGGGGCAAAGCTCTTACTCCAAGGGCTTTGACTGTAATCGAATGATTTATTCCACGTCCCTGTTCCGGAATCAAGAACTCTACTTCCATCTCCGGATGAACATACTTACAGAATCCGCCTTGTAGAGACCACTCAGGATCGAAGCCAAGCTCTGAAAGAGTTGCAGGAATATCAAATGAACCCTGTATTTTCGGGGGTATACCAATTAAAAAGTCGACATCGGTAGTCCGCAGAATTGGTATCTCCGGAGCATCATCGAAATAAACTTGTTAGATTGGCAGAACCTAGCTACCTATGAGTACGATTTGTTGAAGCACATCACCTTTATCTAGTTTATCAATTATCCTTAGGAAGAGATTTTCACCGCTTTGCACGGAGCCCTCTTTCGACATCGATTAGATTTTTCTCAACATGACGGAGTTTTTCTGCCAACTCTTTTCTGAGTTTTATTTTATCAGCAATTTCCTTCGCGGCTTCGGATTCGATGGGGCCAAAATACTCAAACTTCACTTTATCGGATTCACGGTACACAAGATAGATATATTCCTTGTTCCACCTTTTCTTCCGGGAAAGTGATCCTTTCGGAAGCCCGAATAGTTGTCGTCCATATTGATCTTTCAACCTAATCAATCTTTGTCTTTCTTCTTCTAGAATATCAAAAACCATTGCCATATCCACCACCTTGCCTAACATATTATGCATTAAAAATCACATGTTAGGCAAGCTCTAATTGCCTAACAAAACATTAAAACTGCGCATGTTGTTAGGCAAGGGGTTTCAATAAGAATAAAGCTATTGCAATCGGCTAGTAAAATTTGAAACGGATCTGGCTCATCCCACATTACGGTGTCGTTGTTGTTGATAAGGTGCACAAAAAAAAAGACCGATGCCGCTGTACGAGAGTGACTGCAATGAAATCATACCAGCTCCTCTAGAGGCTGCGACCACTCGCCGGTTTTGAGATATTCAGGACACGGGAAAAAATAATCGGTTTTTCTGTAAAGTTCAACATAATTGTCTGCGAACCAGCGGACTTTTGGTAGGAAAAAGGAATGTTCATCTGAATGTTTAAATGATAGGTTGTTATGATAAAAGTATCAAGGGCAACGGTCTTTGAAAAGTTATGCTTTTAAGTGAGTAGTGGGTGGTTGTATACTGTCTCTAACCAAAACCTAAGAAAAGAAGGAAAGAACGAGTGCCAAAGGCACATCTCCACAGGCAGGTAGCAAAATGGCCGAATAGGTGGTCTGTCATTTTTCTGTGGCGCTAAGCGACCACCCCTGGTCGCAAGCCTTCGGCTTGCTGCT
>CAZJBZ010000449.1:0-3547 GCA_964543975.1 uncultured Spirochaetales bacterium | reverse complement strand
AGCGTCGTCCGTAATAAGGTCCGAAATATATCCCGGTTCATGGACCAAAACACCGTTTCGAAACATGGGGGCATTGTAATAATGATCGCTCCCTTTAAAATGGGCGTACCAGTGAGAGAACCCCTTTTGCGGCCGGGCGCTGTCGCCTAAATGCCATTTACCGCTTAATCCGCAGCTATACCCTTGTGATGAAAGAATGTCCGTATAACCGGTCAATCCCGACAGATACTCGATTGCCGAATCCCCCTTTACGGCCGCGTTACCCTGCCGAATCCAATCCTGAACTCCGTGTACCGACGGAATTGTTCCGGTCAAAAGCGAAGCGCGGGCGGGAGAACAGACCGGAGAGGTGCAAAAGAAGTTCTCGAAACGGGTCCCCGCTGCCGCCATTCGGTCCAAATGAGGGGTTTGAATTTCACGGTTCCCGGCGCACCCCAACGCCCACGGACCTTGATCATCGGTGAGAATAAAAAGAACATTGGGTTTTTGCGGATTGTTCGATGCCATATCTGAGCCTCTCTTATTCTTTCTTTCCTTGATGGGCTTGGATCGCGGTAATGACCACCGTGTTGACGATATCGGGTACCATACAGCCGCGGCTTAGATCATTGACCGGATACCGCAGCCCCTGCAGCACGGGTCCTATAGCAACAACACCCGCCGAACGTTGTACGGCTTTGTAGGTGTTGTTTCCTGTATTGAGGTCCGGAAAGATGAAAACCGTCGCTTTACCGGCAACCTGACTCTCCGGCATTTTTGTCTTTGCCGTCTCAGGATCGACCGCAGTGTCATACTGCATCGGCCCTTCCAGTTTGAGCCCCGGATAGTATTCATCGATCATCTGCTTGGCCAATGTGGTCGCCTCTCGGACCTTATCAACATCAGCTCCTTTTCCCGATTCCCCGGAGGAGTACGAAAGCATGGCGACGATCGGCTCCACGCCGAACGCCTTCGCGGTTTGCGCGGAACTGAGAGCGATCTCCGCCAGCCGGCGTGCGTCAGGATTGGTATTTACCGCGCAATCACCGTAGACCAGAACATTGTCCAAACACATAAAAAAGACACTGGAGACAATCGAAAAACCCTCTTCCGTTTTAATGATCTGAAGGGCGGGACGAATTGTTTCCGCCGTACTATGGATTGAACCCGAAACCATGCCGTCGGCATCCCGTTTATGGACCATCATCGCGCCGAAATAATTGACCTCGCACATCGTATCTCGCGCTTTATCCAGTGTAATCCCTTTGTGTTTTCTCAATTCATAGTATGTTTCGGCATAATCCTCGAAAAAATCGGATTGCTCCGGTTCGATTATTTGCAGGTCTTTCATCTCCAGCCCAAGCCGATTGATCGTCTCGACAATCGCATCACGATTTCCCAAAACGGTCAGGTCGACCACCTCCCGCTGCAGAAGTATGTCCGCGGCCCGAAGAATTCTTTCCTCAACCCCTTCCGGCAGAACGATGTGCTTTTTATGTGCCTTTGCCCTCTGGAGCAGCTCATATTCGAACATTTTCGGCGTAACCACGTCGGTTACCGTAGTAATGACCTGTTTTCCCAACGCGTCGACGTCGATGTTCTGTTCGAATAACGCGAAAGCACGGGAGATTTTCTCTTCATCATGAGCTGAGATTTTAGAATGGATCCGGTTCACCTTCGTCGCCGCTGGAAACGTATTGTCAGGGACACTCAGAATGGGGACCATGTGGGAAAATCCTCGGATCATATTCCAAATCGGCTCTTCCGGCTTTAAACCTCCGGTCAACAGAATACCTGAAAAGGTTTCAGTAGTCCGGGAGGCTGTCGCCGCGAGACAGGCGACAATAACATCGGACCGGTCGCCGGGAGTAATGATCAGTGAGTTCCGTTCAATCCTAGGCAGAAAGTTTCTCAACTGCATCGCTGCTACCGTAAAATTATAGACATGCCGGTTCAGCTGCTGTTCACCATAGAGAACTTCAGCGCCGATAAATTCGGCGATCTCTTCCACAGTCGGTTTGCTCAAAAACTCCTCATCGGGAATACCATAAACAAGTTGTTCTTTCGCCACCCCTCTTTTTTTCAGTTTTTTAATAATAGTATCCTTATCCTTGGGATGGGGCCTGTTGATAATGGTAGAGAGTGTATGACATCCTTTCTCTTCCAGAGAATCCAACGCAAGCTCTATCGACTGTACCGTCTCTTCAACCGGTTTCTTGTAAGCGCTCGCCACAAGGAGTACCGGAGACCCGAGGTTTTTACTGACTTCACCGTTTATGTCGAACTCAAAGGCAGCGGTAGAAGTAAAGAAATCCGTCCCTTCACAGAGCACAAAATCGAACCGGTCTTGCAGATAGTCGTATTTAGTTATAATCTCTTCCAACAGCTGTTCTTCCTTCCCCAGAGAGATCAGCCTTCCCGCCTCGTCGGCGGTAAATCCGTACATCTTCTCGTACGGAATATTCAAGTTGAAGTAGGTCGAGATAAGATCGATATCGGCATCTTTGCCTCTTCTGTTGGAATCACCAGCGATGATGGGTCTAAAAAAACCTACTTTTTCAATTTTGCGAAGCAGCATCTCCATGACTCCGAGAGAAATCAAGGATTTGCCGCTTTTTGCTTCCGTAGCGGTAATATATAAATTATTTGCCATTGTGTACTCCCGGATCTATCATAAATTATTCTCTTGCTTTTTTAAAGACTGATGATTAACGTTTATTCATGGCCGTGCAGCATATAACAGTAGAAGGAGCGTGTCAGAATAATCTGAAGAATATTTCTCTCCATATACCGCTCAATGCTTTGACAGTGGTCACCGGTGTCAGCGGTTCGGGAAAATCTTCTCTCGCCTTCGATACCATCTACTCCGAAGGTCAACGCCGCTATTTTGAAACATTCTCCGCATATACACGACAATTTCTCGACCGTATGGATAAACCGAAGGTCGGAAAAATAGAGAGGATTCCTCCCGCAATAGCCATCGACCAGATAAACCCGGTCCGGACTTCACGTTCAACCGTGGGAACAATGACCGAATTGAACGATCACATGAAGCTCCTTTTTGCAAAGGCCGCTCTCCTTTTTTGCGAAAAATGCGGCAAGCAGGTCAAACGGGACACTCCGGATTCGATCCTCGAAGAGCTCCTTTCACAAACAGCTATGTCGGAGAACCAACGCATCATCATCACCTTCACCGTCGCGGTCCCTCATAATTTCTCCGTCGAAGAGATGAAAGAATTCCTTGCCGGCCAAGGATATCTCCGGTTTTTGCGAGAGGACGATGAAAGTATCGAAGTAATTCAAGACAGGACCGTACTGGAAAAAGAACGGCACGCTCGAATAGTGGAAGATTTGGAGGCATCACTGAAACATGGGGCCGGAAAAGCGACCGTCTACTTTATCGATGAAAACCGAGAGACAGCCAAAACGTTAAAGTTTTCAACCGACCTTCACTGTCCCGATTGTAACATCCACTACAGGGACCCGATACCGAATATGTTTTCATTTAATTCGCCCATCGGAGCGTGTGAAACCTGCCGCGGATTCGGACGGACCATCGGAATCAATT
>CAZJBZ010000448.1:0-3550 GCA_964543975.1 uncultured Spirochaetales bacterium | reverse complement strand
CTCGAGGAAGCGAGAAGGATTTCAGGGGTACAATTTTCCGGTAGCAGCCGTTCCCAATTACCGTTTTCTTCGACTTCAATGAGGTGTTTTAATACATACCGAATATACCAATAGGGTTCCAATAATGCTGATTTTGCCGATTCGATTAAACTATCTTGATACAGAGGGGGGCGGTTCAGTCTGTGGTATGTGCTTAGGTTTTTTTAAGCGTGCCCCCAACCTTTAGGCTGTTCTCTGCAAGTGCTCAAAGCCTTCCTGGAGGGTGTGCCTAAGGACCTGCCAATAGTCGGGGTTTTCAACTGTCTTTTTGCGCAAATCGGTGGGGAGAAAACGCTTCATCTCAAACAAGAAATTGTCATACCCGTGTTCCAGCTCGTCTATCCGTCGATGAAGAGTTTCCAAAAAGTCAGGGACAGTTCGGTCTCTTAGGTGGATTTTTTGCTGTACAAGGGATGTAGCAAGATTGGTACTCTGAGCGTTCAACCACTGAATGTCCCATAAATCCCGCTGTTTGATGCGGTTCGGTCTGAATGCCAGGGCAATCCATTTATCGGCTAAAATTTCCTGCTTGGATTCGGCCTGTAGAATGAGACCGGACGTACCCATTTCGATCTGATAATAATTCTTCAACATAACAGGCTGGGATTTGATGCTCGGGACGGAACAGATGTCGATATGTACACGCTGTGCCGGCAAAAGGGGCTGTGTAGAGCGGGTGTATATCGTCAGCTTCCAAGTGCGGGTGTCTCCAGCATCGAGTTTTGGCTCTGAAATGCCGACGGAGAAACCATATTTTTCTTCCAGAACTTTACGTGTCCTGCTGCCCAGGCAGCGCATCCTACCGTCCAGCGTTTCATGCGGTAAGGCGGCCCCTGTGGAAAAATCCAGGTCTTCACTCAATCCGGGCGAACCATAGCAATTCCGAAGACAAGTGCCTCCCATAAACACAAGCTCTTTCAGCAGGCCCGAGTCCGCCATTTCTCTCAAAATTTCGTGATGGAGGAGTTCTTTTTCAACTACCGTTTTGAGATTTGTGAGCGATTGGTTTTGGTCCAGCACGTCTTTCACCAGTTGATCAAATAGGCCCACCCGATCCCTCCTGCTCCTCTGCCCCTATTCTTTCCATTTCTTTCAGTGCGTCCCAGTTGATAAGATCAAGGGGTCTGCCTATCCTACGCATATCCTGAAGTGCGAGTTCCACCGAAGCCCGCCAGAGACCCACCGATCTATCATAGATCAATTGTGGAGCAAGAGCTGCCGGTCTCTTTTTTGTATGGATAAATTCAATTGTGCCCCATTTTCCACAATCCACAGTGTAGGTCCTGCCGGTGCTCATCAAACTGATCCATGAGATCGGCACTTGCGAGATAATCCCCGCATCGCTCAACACGGTTTCCAGACTCAGGTAATTACAATGAGAGGCTCTTAACCGACCGGCAATATGGTACAGCACAGTCCCGGGATGGAACGAAGCCCGGGGGCTAAGATAGATCCCCTTACACACCCGCTCCAGGATACCTTTGCGCACACTTCTGCTCACCAAGTTTTTAAGAGCCGAGTAATTCTTTTTCGGAAAAGCGGAAGAAAAGTCTCTCAATGCAAAAAGATAGTGTGTTTCATCCGAAATGGTATCCAGAATATTCCTAAGGTACTCAAACTCAGTCATTACGGTCACAAAAGGTATCATGTTTTGTTACCTTTTGTACACCCCAACGGTGTCCAAAGCCGGCCCGGAAAGCAAAAAAGTAAAAAAGTA
This sequence comes from uncultured Spirochaetales bacterium, assembly GCA_964543975.1. Taxonomy (GTDB): domain Bacteria; phylum Spirochaetota; class Spirochaetia; order SPDA01; family CAZJBZ01; genus CAZJBZ01. The sequence goes on along the minus strand of CAZJBZ010000448.1, from coordinate 1,794 downwards.
AACCTCCGGCCCCTTATCGGAGGGCTACATATCTCTCCAGCCGCTCGGCAAAATAGAGGGGTAAGCTGTAAAGCCGGTAACGAACCGGTTTAAGGCCTTCGCCGCTGCTTACGGTGGTTTCTATATCCTGAAAAGAGGGTGGGGATGCATCCAGCCGAATGGCGAGCGCATCCGGCGAGCGCACCATAAATTGATGTAAAGAGCGAAGAGCCCCTCCGGCTCCGGCTTTAATTTCCACAGGAACCGTAGCCGTGCGTCCCGGTATCACAAAATCCACTTCTGCATTAGAAGATTTGCCTTCCCTTAACCAGTAGTATAGCTTGGGCCTGGAAGCCCGGGTACCGCCTGTCCACAATTGCTGGGAGACAAACTGTTCGGCTATACTCCCGGAGTTTATAAAATCCGTCAAATAACGGCTTGTTCGAAATTCCTCCAGCGACAGTGCGGGATTTCCATTGGCCGTACCCGTCAGGCCTACATCCAGAAAGAACAACTTGTATACATCAGGGTTTACTGCAGCGCCCAGAGGCAATCCGTGAGCCGCTGTGTGAGTAACCGGAACTAGAATCCCTGCACCGATGAGCAATTCTATACAACGGCGAATATCTTTGGTCCGCCAATCGGGATGAAATTGCCGATAGGTAACCTTATCACCTATCTCTGCCGGCGCTGCTTCAAATACCCGCTGCAGCTTTCGCAGCATACTCCCCTGGGTGTACTTTGAAAAATCATCTCTGTAGATCTCCAACAACGATTGGTGCACATTAACAGCCTCAGTAAAACTGCGAGTATCGATGTATGCCTGTGCCGCTTCAGGCATACCCCCTACAATTAAATACTCCCGCAAGCGATCCATAAGACGATTATGTGCGGTGATCGGCCAGGGGGCCCCCGGTATGTACCGGTACCACTCATCAAGCAGCACTTCATCACCGGTACCTCCGACATACTCACTAAAACTCAAGGGCCCCAACCAATAGGATTCGATCCGACCAACGGGCATGGAAAAACCGGATTCGCCCAGGGCAAACTCTAGTAAGGACCCCGCCGCGATGAGGGGTATATCCGGTCTCTCTTCATAAAAATAACGTAAACAGGTAAGTACGTGAGGAGCTTCCTGAATTTCATCAAGAAAAAGAATACCGGGTACATCCCCTATACCCCGGGTATTCAGGACAAGAGACAGTTCTCGGAGAACAGTGTCCACATCCAGAGTCCGGAATACTGCGTCAAGGGAAGCATTTTTCTCCATATTCACTTCCCAGAGGGTGAGTACTTTCCGCCGGGCGAATTCTCGAACCAGGTGGGTTTTTCCAACCTGCCTGGCCCCGCGCAGCAGCATGGGTTTCCGTCTATCCCGATCAAGCCATTCGGAGAAGTGTTTAAAGGCGTTTCTGTCGATCATGCAGGAATTACCTTTATATTAACGAATTTGCCCCCATTTTTGGTAAAATACAAGGTGGAAAAAAGTTAACCTCCGGCCCCATTACCGAACGTGGACGGATAGAGGCGTGTCCTATAATGGACCGATAAATCTGGACAACCACAATCGTTTGGTTGTTTAATGATTATGGGAGAAGAAATTGAGCAGAAAACGAAAAACCTACAGTAATGAGCGTAAGTTTAAGGTTGTCATTGAGGCATTGAAAGGACAACGGCAAATTAGTGAGATAGCATCGGAGTTTGATGTGCATCCGCAACAGATCACAAATTGGAAACAGCAATTTCTAGAACAAGGCGCATCTGTGTTTTCGAAAAAACCTGACAATAAAACAAAGGAATTACAAGAAGAAC
>CAZJBZ010000447.1:1536-3555 GCA_964543975.1 uncultured Spirochaetales bacterium | reverse complement strand
AAGGAAAAGACGGCTTATTAATATCTATTGTTACACCACTTGAGTTTTTTATTCCCTTTTCGAATTTTTTTCCGTCACGAATCTCTATTTTGTGGGAGTGTGAAGTGAATTTCCGTACAATCCTTTTCATCTGACGTATGCATGGTAATCTTTACAACCATACATTCCACCATGAGTTTTGCGGGATAGGTCCCAATTCCGGTTCCTCTTTTTTTTGCCCTGGGTAACGCACTTTTCAAAAAAAATCGGTCGAATCGGTTAGGGAACAGTTCCTTTATTGATAATAGAAAATTCCACGCTATCTTTGTTTGTTTCCAATAAAATGATTATTGTTTCATTTTCCGGTGAGGCTTCAATTGCGGTTTTTGCTAAAAATTCTATCCTTAAACGATATTCTCTTTTTCAATTGTGACCTTCTCTTGTCTAATATAAACTATTCATTTTATTTATGACTATTATACAAAAGGATACTTTTGCCGTTTATCAGAATAAAAATTTTAGTCCGTGTTCAGCCAATCAAAGGCTTTCTTCTTATCGTCAAAAACTGCAATATTCAGGCTGGTTTCTCGTTTTATCTTATACACAATTGATCGCATCATGGTTGTAAGAAAGCGTTCTGAAATAGAGAGTGCAACTTTATTAGAGAATTGTGTACGCAATTTGGTTATTAAATCCGCTATTTTAAAAAGTTCTTCAATGGTCGGGATATAATGTGCTTGAATCTCAATTAATATTTTGAAATCCGGTTGAAATTGTTCGTCGAAGACCACTTCCTTTATACATGCTAAAATTTCCTCTATATATGTTTCTCCCCCAAAAAGGATATGGGTCAATTTCTGAGACTGTGAGATAGTATAGGTATATGCCATTATACAAACCTCCACCAATCATGGTGTGTGGTTCGCAGCCATTATCTCTGGGCAAACCATATTAATATATCGCGAAAGGAGGAACGAAACAAAGGAAGGGGAGATAATTAATTAGTCCATCAGTGATTCTTGATCAACACATTATATCTTCAGGAGAATAGTAAATTTCAATTTTTATTTTTTCTTTTATCACGTCTAAGTAAATCAAAATACTTGAGGTAATTGCAAAAATCACCATTATAACCGTATTAAAAAAGTTAAATGTATACATAGTAAGTAATTGTAATTTTTGCAATTACCCAAAACCCGCATTTTGAAAGAGGCTAACTTCTTAAGAATAAATAACAAACCTAAAGATATGATTATTTTTTTTCCTGTAATTCTTTTTGGGTTTTCTTTTTTCCGACTATGAACACTGCTGTTAGAGAAGCAAGAGTACCGAAAAAAGCCGCAAATCCACTAATTTCTTTCCCTATCACGAGAAGCAATATTCCAGCACCGATTCCAATTAAAGCAATAATAAATGCAAAAACTTGTCCTCTTTTTTCATTTTTGATGTTAGAATCAACTACTTTTGTTTCCAATTCCATTCTATGTTTTGATTGGCTAATAAAAGCTGATACTATCTTTTCTGCAGCCCCAGGACATACCTCATCATACTTTTTTAGGTGATCTGGATGTGGTAAAGGACCTTGGAATATTTCTTGCCTGATTTCTGTTCGTACTTGATGTTTTACTATGTTTTCTAGTTCTTCACGAGGAACCTGAATTACTTCTTTAATTGGTTTTCTTGCAGACAATTACGTTAACTGTTGTTCGGAAAAATCTTTTATTACCCTACTCATATCTCTTTTTATTGCTAATCCGTCTTGCATTAATGCTCTTGAATCAGCTTCTTCAGGAGACGTGCTGGTGTTATATTCATCCATAGTTCCGAACAGGTCAAGAGTCCTTCCCATACCCTTTAAAAACGATGGCATTGAGAATAAGAAATCGCTCTCACTCATATGAATTTTCCCCTTTTAACATTACGTACTCCAATTTCCATAATTGTAGAATAAAATAACGTTTTCGTCTATATAAAATATACATAATCAGGTCAATATTCAATCTATGTTAAATAAGTAACACTTTAGAGTTATTCTATAAT
>CAZJBZ010000447.1:0-1526 GCA_964543975.1 uncultured Spirochaetales bacterium | reverse complement strand
TATTCAGTTTTATTCGGCGTTCTTTGTTCTGTCTGAATGATGAAAGGATATTTTCGCAAGGATCAACAAAACAAAGTTTAATTAAACCGAGTAATATAATTAAGACAAACAATGTGGTTCCCAGTGGGAACGACAACGGCGGTTCACAAGTGAGGGTTTTGATGTAGATGAGTTAGAAGATATTTTAGCAAAATCAAAGAAATTTTTGGAAGTAATAGTTTTAAAAGCACATTTGGCAAAAATAGAGCATTTTAGATTTCCTACCCCCTCTCAAAAAATTGTAGTCTACCGCCACGATTGACCTGTTGAACCCAAATCTCTATTGTTGTCTGCAAGGTGTTTGATATGGATAGTACCATTCCGGATAGTATGCCTCGGCCACGGTGTCGAGGATTTCTCAAGGACGTTCTTGTGTGTTCTCTGGGCGCCTACGGAGGCCCGGAGTCGCATATCAGCGTGTTTTTGAAACGAATGGTGAGCAAACGGGGCTATCTCGCCGAAGAAGAGCTGATCGAGCTCATGGCACTGTGCAGCATCCTGCCCGGGCCGACGAGCACGCAGACGATCGTGTCCATCGGGTACAAGATCGGCGGGCCGAAACTCGCACTACTCACCATGCTCGTTTGGGCGCTTCCTGTGTTGAGTGCCATGACGATACTCTCGTTTCTCTACCAATTTCTTGCCGCATGGGATGTCTCGATCGAGGTCCTTCAGTACATCGGACCGATGGCGGTCGGTTTCATCATTGTGGCCGCCGTAAGAATTGGACGCAAGGTGGTAAAGGACATCCCGACGGCGCTCCTCGCGGTATTTGGTGCAGCTGCGACACTCTTCGTCAGGTCCCCATGGATATTCCCGGTCGTACTCGTCGTAGGAGGGTTTGTCGGAATACTCGTATATCGAGAGCAGGGCATGTGGAACCGCGTGACGGTGCGGCCGAAGTGGGCGTACCTCGCCTTTTTTATCGTACTCGCGGTCGGTGGGATCGTCGCGTCTGGCCTGTATGACTCACGTCTCGTGGGATTGTTCGAACGGTTCTATCGCTATGGCTACCTCGTGTTCGGCGGCGGACAGGTCGTCGTACCGGTCATGTACAGCGAGCTCGTGGACGTCCGACACTACATGACAAGCGGCGAGTTTCTTACCGGCTACGGACTTGTCCAAGGGCTGCCCGGGCCCATGTTCAGTTTTGCGGCGTACGCGGGCGGGATGGCTGCGAGAGGAGCGGGGCCTCTTGTACACGTACTCGGCGCCGTGATAGGCGGGGCAGGGATATTCCTCCCCGGACTGTTGCTCATCTTTTTTGTTTACCCTCTGTGGGAAGAACTGAAGAAAGTCCGGGCCATACGCATTTCACTCACAGGCATAAACGCCGTTGCAGGTGGGCTCATCGCCATCGCTGCTGTAATCCTCATGGCAGCAAGCGGCTTCACCTGGGTCAATCTGCTCGTCACCGCAGCTGCGGCCGCACTTCTGGCGTTCACAAAGGTCCCCGCACCGCTGATCGTACTGACGGCACTCGGCAT
>CAZJBZ010000446.1:0-3558 GCA_964543975.1 uncultured Spirochaetales bacterium | reverse complement strand
CCGCGTTCTCCTATCAACGCGATAACATTCACATCGGCGTTTGTGTTTCGGGCTATCATCCCCAGGAGGGTAGACTTTCCAACACCGCTTCCGGAAAAAATACCCATTCGCTGTCCTCTTCCCACCGGCAGCATAAAATCGATGGCACGAATCCCGGTGACGATTCTCTTGGAAATTCGTTGTCGGTGCAGAACATGAGAAGGGTCATTGAAAATGGTACTATACTGCTTGGAACCGATATTACCACCGTCGTCGATCGGTTTCCCCATGCTATCGAGAACTCTGCCTAAAAGCCGTTCAGTTACCGGAATGGAGAGCGTCTCGCCCATAGCGACGACCAGACATCCTAATTCAATGCCGGTCATATCATCATATGGCATGAGCCGGACCGCGTCGTTTCTAAGGCCAACCACCTCCGCCCAGACGACACCTCTTCCTTTCGGAATGATTATCTGGCACAATTCGCCGATGATCACCTGAGGTCCATGACTTTCGACGATCAGTCCCTGTACGCTTTTAACAACACCGGTATATTTTATCGGATCGGTTCTCTGTAAAAGGGCCGTATATTTATCGAATATTTGCATTCTCCCCTCCCGTTGGTAATGCAAAGAGAGACGTTGTTCTACGTTAACGCTGCATCAATACTGCCGTCTCCCGTTTTAGTGCGAATCGGGGTCATATTTAAAATCCGGTTCTGTATCTCCTCGAGCTGAGAAGAGATACGAGCATCTATTTCACCAAAATCGGTTTCGATGACACATCCGCCGGGATCAACGGTGGAATCCTCAACAACGGTGATCGACTTAACATTTTCTACCATGCGCATAAAGTCTTTAACGTGATCGGAAGTCAGCTGGACATCGTTTAAATTGACCCGAAGAACGACATCACCCCGACTCTTCAATTTCCTCAGAGCCTGGATAACGTTGTTCACTACGACATTTTTCTGGTTCTCGGAAATGACCTTTACTACCTTCTGAGAAATCATCAACACCAAATTGATTAGTTGGGTTTCCGACTCATCGATAATTTCATTGCGTTTTTCAATAGCCATATTAATGATCATATGGGTCTGATCAATGAGCCTCTGAACTTCCTTCTTCCCCTCATTATAGCCTTGTTCATGACCTTCATTGTAACCTTTTGTATAGGCGTCTTGTTCTATCTCTCCAGTTTTAGCCTCGGCTTCCTCCCTTTTCTCGGCGGCCTCTTTTTCCACCTCACGCCGTATTCGGACGGCTTCGTCTTCGGCTTCCTGTTTTATCTTTTGGGCTTCATTATTCTTTTGTTCAACCTCGTCAAAGGCCCGTTGTTCGGCCTCTTTGACTATTCTGTCGGCCTCTTCTTTCGCCCGGGCTATCATTTGCCTCTTTTCTTCTTCCCAACTCTTTTTAAAAGCTTCGGCTTCTCGGCGCAGATCGTCCGCTGTAGGCCCGGTGTACGCTTCTACTAAGTCGGCCTCTTCGAGCTCCTCCGCCTCCTGTTGAGGCGGTTCAATGAGAACTTTTTCCGTCAAATTGACAATTTCCATTGGGCGGAAAACATTTTTCGCCACTTATTTCCCCCTCGTTACCGCGTTAAACAACCATCTCATCTTCACCGGAACGGGCAACGACGATCTCGCCCTGTTCCTCAAGTTTTCGTATAATGGAAACGATTTTCTGCTGCGACTCTTCGACGTCTTTTAGTCTAACCGGTCCCATATACTCCATATCCTCTTTCAACAGGGTAGCTGCCCTTTTGGACATGTTCCGGTAAATTTTATCCTGTACCTCGGAGTCTACCGCTTTCAAAGCCTTTGCCAGCTCATTAGTATCAACCTCTCTCAGTACTTTCTGTATTGCCCGATCGTCTAAGAGAACGATATCTTCGAAGACAAACATCCTCTTCTTTATATCTTCGGCAAGTTCAGGATCTTCCTCTTCTAAAGATTCTATAATTGTTTTTTCGGTCGATCGGTCGACTAAATTGAGAATATCCACAATACTTTCTACGCCGCCTGCCGCCGTGTAATCTTCGGATGAGAGCGTAGAAAGTTTTTTCTCAAGCACCCGTTCCACCTCTCTCAACACTTCAGGTGAAGTCCTGTCCATGGTAGCGATTCTCTTTGCTACATCCGACTGTACCTCGTGGGTAAGGCTGGAGAGGATCACAGATGCCTTATTCGGTTCCAAGTAGGCCAAAATCAACGCTATCGTTTGAGGATGCTCCTGCTGGATGAAGTTGAGCAGATGGGTTGGATCCGTCCTCCGAATGAAATCGAACGGCCGGACCTGTAGTGAACTGGTCAACCTGTTGATAATATCGACCGCCTTCTGGGACCCTAAAGACTTTTCCAATAGTTCCCGAGCGTAATCGATACCACCTGATGTAATGAAGTCCTGGGCCATCATAAGCTCTTGGAACTCCTGAAGGACCGTGTCTCTGTCATCCGATTCTACACTATCTAAACGGGCGATCTCGAAAGTAAGCGATTCTATTTCATCTTCCCGAAGGTGTTTAAAAATTTCGGAAGATATTTCAGACCCAAGGGTCACGAGAAAAATCGCCGCCTTCTGTCGACCGGTGAGTTGCTTCTTTACCGAACTTTTCTTACCACCGCCCGGGGGCGCGTCCAATTCGGCCGTGGGACTCTTCTTAGCCATACTATTCCTCCATGAGCCAGGTTCTAATCAGCTGGGCCACATCCTCGGGGTGCTCCCGGGCCATATTGATCGCATTTTCCTGCATCTCCATCCTGGCGCGTTCTTCCACCGACATCTCAACTTCTACTCCCTCTTCTTCCGCGCTTCTCAACGCTGCTTCACGCATCGCCTGATGCTGCCGTGCAAGTTCTTCTTCGCGCAGTCTTCTGCGCCGCTCAATCTCCTTGGAGATGAGGCGGAACGCTATAAAAGCGACCAGAATGACACCCAATCCAATGGCGCCGTAGATCAGCATCTGTTGGGTCCTGGCACGGGCCCGAAACTTTTCATCTTCCAGACGAAACTGTTCAGTCCGGTCGAACTGCAAGTGCTGGACGGTAACGCCGTCACCTCTATTTCTATTAAAACCTATGGCATGTTCGACCAATGTTCGCGCCTTTGTCAATTCTTCATCAGTGACCGGAATGTATTCCCGTTGAATGCTCCCGTCTTTATTTAAGAGAACCTCTCCATTATCATCATATTTCCACTTCCAGATTCCGTCAATCGCCACCCCCGTGGTTATTCTGGTAATCTCCCAAGGGCTTTTCTCTTCATAAATGTTGCGCGTGTTGACTACTTCATTCTGGGTCTCTTGCATTTTTGAATATTCACCTACCAGCCCCTCCAAATCTTTGTACGCGGGCGGCGTCTGTCCTTCCTGCCCCGGGGGACCCTCCGGATTAAAGCCCGTTCCCTTAAACCGTTCATCGAGGCTGTTTTTGGAAATAGTAATCGATTCGATCACCTGTTTTTCACTAAACGGTGTTCGCGGATTGTCTTCAACCATCGTAATGGGGTAATGCTCTTCGGTCTCCACCGTCTTCTTACCCATATCAAGATTAATATTAACATTGATGACCTTTACCCG
>CAZJBZ010000445.1:0-3560 GCA_964543975.1 uncultured Spirochaetales bacterium | reverse complement strand
AAAGAGTATCTCCCGAAAAAAGGATGTTCTGAGATTCACAGTAGAGGCTGACGCTGCCGCAGGTATGGCCGGGAGTGTGGAGTGCCGTCAAATCGGACTCGAAGAGAGCATCTCCCTCTTCGATGATAATGTCCGCTTCCGGCATGGGGGAAAAAAGCTGCTCAAACGGACCGTCTCCTCCTAAACCCAGTTCACGCAAGCTGCGTTTGTGAGACTTTTCCGCCGTTTTCCCTAAATAGTGCCGGTCGTCCTGATGAATCGCTACCGGTATCGTGATTTCCCGTTCACAATAATAGTGGAGAAGCCCGTTAAGGGCCGCTATATGGTCCAGATGGCCGTGTGTACAAATAATGCCTTGCGGGGTAAGATTCTTCAGCTCCAAGCTTGCAATAATCTTGTCCGCGTCTCCTCCCGGATCGATAACAATGCAGCTTTTCTGTCCGGTCTGGAAAATATAGGCGTTGGTATACATTGGCCCTACAATAATTCGTTCGATCATGATACAGTAGCTTACGGAATAAACTCAGTTTGATCAAGTTGCAGCAGGGATTCGAAATGTGAACTAAATCTACTGCAAAAGGTTATGAGGACCATCAATACGATCGTTCACATTTCGAATCCCCACAGCTTACTATTGGATTATTGAAGTTGTAGTATGGATCCGCTTCTTTTTACATTCGCTATCGCGTTTCTTTTCTATATTCTCATTCCCGGAATCGGGGGTTTCTATGTGCGGAGCCGTTGGCGGAACTTCAGACACCGAATAATCGAAGCATCGACCTATCCCAGAATCTCTTATGGAATTATCAATTCCGGTCCGGAGGGTTTGATAGGCAAATATCGTTTTTTCGGCACGCTTGAAGCTATTCAGGAGAATCGAATCTGGGTCCGGAATGAAAAAATTTCTCTTCGTGCCGATTTGTCGGGTTGTTCGGTCTACCTGCTGCCTACGAACGGGTACGGGGAGAGGGGTGAGAACGGGAATGGAAATCAGGGTTGGCAAAGAGATGAAGAACCTCAACGGGTGTCTTGGAATAAAATATTTTCTCTGCCCGAAGGGACAAAAATGTTTATCAGCGGCCCACTCTACCGGGAGAACGGAAGGCGTATTTTTCGATCGGAGAAAGGAAACCCGTTAACCGTCGTTATTTACGATGGACCTGAAAAGACGATCCTCAGACGTTCTATCTGGTCGGGTCGGCAGAAGAACGAATACTGGAACAGCTTTACTCCCATGTCCGTTACCGCCGGATCGTTTGGTCTTTTCATCCACGCCTATACAATGTTTCGGGACCCGATACTGCGTTTCCCGGCTATTGTAACGCTAACGGTCAGTCTGCTGCCGGTTGTTCTCTTCATTCCCCCGGGTATTTTGCTTTTTTTTCTCTACCGCCGTCTTTGGAACAGAGGGAGGTTTTTGCGGGCGGAACGGGACCTTCTTCAGCTGCCGCTGCGCTTTTTCCCTTCGGACGGTGAAGGGCCGTATCAGGAAACGGTAACGCCGGACGGCCTTCCGTTAGCGATGGTCCGTATCGATAAAAAGGCGAACGATAATGAGACGGTGTATCGCGGAAATCCCACCGTCCGAACCAGTTCTCTGCTCAAAGAAAGCGTCTGCTCCTGTATAATCGGCACTCCGATAAGGGTGGATGGGCGTTTGCAGTTACAGGAACCCGACGATCCAATGGCCGAGTTTCTCATAGTTCCGGACAATCCCGCCTCCCTCTCCGATGAATGCGCTCGCAAGGCCCACCTGTTCGAAATAACCGCTGCCCTTGTTTTTACCGTCGGACTGCTCGTCAATGTAACACTTGTTTTTATGTTGTTTACACTTTTCTTGAAATAAGGAAGGAGAACCGCCGCGCTTTTAAAAGAAGGTTACGAGACGGAAGGGTTTTTCTCTTCCTTTTTCCGAGCGTGATTGACCGTTATCCTTCTTCCTCGAAACTCTTTCCCATCCAGCTGATTAATTGCTTTTTGAGAGTATTCTTCAGGAATATCAATGAATGAATAACTGTCCAACACTTTGATATTCCCAATTTCACTCCGCTTCAAATTGAGGTGGGAAGAGAAAAACCGTGCGAGGTCTTTCGGGTACACCCGTCTGTTTTTACCGACACTGACAAAAAGGGTCTTCATATCTCGCAGCGATTTTTTTTCCCCGGTTTGCAGCGTTTTCAGTAAATAAGCGGTAACGTATCCTCGTAAAGTCAAAGGAACATGGTTTTTGAAAAGTTTTTTGTACCTATTCAGCTCTTCGGGGTCTTCCTCTTCTTTCACTTTTTGTACCAGTTTTTTGATGGTTCCCCTAATAACATCGTTTTCATCGGGATTTTCTTCATGTTTTATGGTCATGTTTGTTGTTTCCTCCAGCTGCTTGATTAAATTTTCTTCATCACTGCAAACGAGCGATACTATGGTATAGGTTTCGTTCTCTTTATCCACATGGGAAATATTTTGGAGATAGGTTTCCGGTTTAAGTGGAGGGTTAAAATAGACAATATTTTTTATTCCTTTGATGGTGATATGAGAAGAATGCCCTACTGTTGTTACAATTGCCTGTATCCTCCCTATCTCAAATGCCTTCCGAATTTCATTATACTCGTTCCGGGGTGTCTCTTTCATGAGTAAACGGGCCGGTATGTTTTCCATATTTAATTTTTTTTCTATTCCGACGGCAATAGTGTCCGTCTTGCATACGACAACACTGCCGTCGATATCGCGTGCCGCGAACAGATTGACCAGAAGATCGGGTTTCTCTTTTTTCTTTTCGGTATAAAAATAAAAGTGGCTGCCTTCAGCGTGGTGAAAATCGGAATAGGAGAACACCGCCGGTCTGTGCAGCAAACGTGAAAATTCCGAAATATCCTGATCATTCATATAATCCGTAAAAATGAGTGTTTGCTGGTTGTTGGGCAATTTGGAAAAAATATATTGAATGTCCTTATCAAACCCGTTTTCATAGTGGTCGGTCATATAGATGGCGGTTATTTCAATGTGATCAAGAACGATATTCCCTCTTCGGACATGGTCAATGATTCGAGTAGGAGTGCCGACAATGATGTCCGGGGTTTTGGAAAGAATTTTAAGTTCCTTTTTAATGTTTTCTTCCTGCCCCACCGCTATTAATAACGGAGCACTTTGCTGATGGGAAGAGAACCTTCTAAATTGGTTTCGAACTCTTTTTGCTTTGTTTAGGTCGGAAACAATGATTGCCGCTTTGATGTCGGGGGAATCGGTTGATAGACGCAGAAGAATGGGCAGAAGAATAGCGGCCGATTTCCCGGAGCAATTTCTCGTTTCGATAAGCAAATCTCTTCCCTGCAGGGCGAGAGGAATTGTTTTTTCCTGTAACAGGGTCATGTTTTTGTAGCCGGCTGAACTTATGTAACCATTTACAGACTGCTCGGCTTCGGACTGAGTATACTTTTGAAGCACCTTTTTATCCTAATGAGGCTTATACTATATCGCTTTAACCATAATAAACTGTTGTCGCGTTTGTCAAGGAAGCGGAACAGGGATTCGAACACGATGAAGCCGTCGTCTTCGAGGGCCCAGAT
>CAZJBZ010000444.1:0-3566 GCA_964543975.1 uncultured Spirochaetales bacterium | reverse complement strand
TTTAACGGAACGGAGCGACCGGGAGCGGTCTATCTTGCCGCGGTATTGGCGGCACACGCGCAAAAAGGACTGCCCGCCTTCGGTATCTACGGCCGGAACGTGCAGGACGCCGACGACACCTCGATCCCGAAGGACGTACAGGAAAAACTGCTTCGATTTGCAAAAGCCGGACTTGCCGTTGCCCACATGAAAGATAAATCCTATATGGCGTTGGGTTCGGTATCGATGGGAATTGCCGGATCTATCGTAGACGACGACTTCTTCCAGGAATACCTGGGCATGAAGAACATGTATGTCGATATGTCGGAAATCGTCCGCAGAATAGACGAAGAAATATACGATAAAGAAGAGTACGAACGGGCGCTGAAGTGGGTCAAAGAGAACTTCAAAGAAGGTGAAGACCCCAACCCGCCCGAAATGCAGCGCACACGGGAACAGAAAGACGGAGATTGGGAGTACATCATCAAGATGGTGATGATCGGACGGGACCTGATGGTCGGAAACCCGAAGCTGACCGAAATCGGTTTCGGTGAAGAGGTGTTAGGTCACAACGCGATTGCCGGCGGTTTTCAGGGGCAGCGGCAGTGGACCGACCATTTTCCTAACGCCGACTTTCTGGAAACGATGCTCAACTCTTCTTTCGACTGGAACGGCATTCGAGAACCGTTTGTGTTTGCAACCGAAAACGACTGCCTTAACGCGGTCTCCATGCTTTTCGGGTTCCTCCTTACGGGAACGGCACAGATTTTCTCCGACGTGCGGACCTATTGGAGTCCCGAGGCCATCAAACAGGTAACGGGAAAGAGCTTGACCGGCTATGGAAAAGGGGGCCTTATCCATCTTATTAACTCAGGTTCTACCGCACTCGACGGGACCGGTCAGCAGGAGATAGACGGCAAACCGGCCATTAAGCCGTTCTGGGACATCACCCCGGAAGAGGTTGGGAAATGCATCGATGCGACCGTATTTCCTCCGGCGGAGCGGGGCTACTTCAGAGGCGGCGGTTTTTCAACAGATTTTCTGACCCGAGGAGGTATGCCGGTAACCATGTCCAGACTGAATCTGGTCAAAGGGATCGGCCCCGTCCTCCAGATAGCTGAAGGATACACGGTTGAGATTCCGAACGATGTGCACGATGCGCTGGACGACAGGACGAACCCGACCTGGCCCACAACCTGGTTCGCACCGAAGCTTACCGATAATCCGCGGTTCAGGGACGTCTATACGGTGATGGCGAATTGGGGTGCAAACCACGGGGCCGTCTCTTACGGTCATATCGGCGCCGATCTTATCACATTAGCTGCCATGCTCCGGATCCCTGTGAACATGCATAATGTACCGGAAGATCGTATCTATCGACCCCATGTCTGGTCGAGTTTCGGATCGGACCTCGAAGGTTCCGACTATCGGGCCTGCACCAATTTCGGTCCGTTATACGGATAAATTGGTCTGTCGTATCATGAACTGTGAATAAAAAAACAGGAGAGTAGCATCATGTTAAAAGGAATTTCCCCCATCATTTCCCCCGAATTGGTCCATGTTTTGATGGCCATGGGACACGGTGATGAAATCGTATTCGCGGACGCCAATTATCCGGCGGACAGCTGCGCACAGATTATCGTTCGTTGCGACGGGCACAAAATCACCGATCTATTGGAAGCGATTCTTCCACTCTTCCCTCTCGACACCTATGTTGATCAGCCTGTCGCCCTGATGGAGAAAGTCCCCGGCGATCCGGCGGAAGTGACCATCTGGGACACCTATAGAAAACTGATCAACAAATATGAAAAGCTCGAAAACGATTTTGAGTTTGTAGAACGGTTCGCCTTCTACGAACGGTCGAAACATGCATACGCTATCGTGGCCACCGGGGAGACGGCCCTCTACTCCAACGTGCTCCTGAAAAAGGGCGTTATTCCACCGCAATGAGCAACGCCCAAACAGACACAGGACCGAGCGGCAGAAACCCATGCAGGTCTCTTGCCGGCAGAGTCGCTCTTATCACCGGGGCGACCCGAGGTATCGGAAAGAGTATCGCCCTCGCTCTTTCGAGCGAGAGCGTCTCTTGTATGCTCGTGGGAAGGAATTCCTCACATCTTAATGATACAAAGGCGGCAATAGAGGAGAGAGGAGGAAAAGCGGAAGTTTTTCCCTGCGACCTTACGTCTCCCTCCATGCCGCTGCGGACCATCGAAAAGACCGTCGAAACCATGGGCCGACTCGATATTCTTATCAACAATGCCGGGATGGGAATGATCGCTTCAATTGAAGAGACCTCCGAGGAGCAGTGGGACACGATAATGACCATCAATGCCAAAGTCCCGTTTCTCATGTGCAAAGAAGCGATACCGGTCCTGAGGCAAAGTGGGGCAGCATCGATCATCAACATCTCGTCGGTTGTGGGGCGAAAGGGGTATGAGGAGCAGGGAGCATACGGTGCGTCCAAACACGCGTTGATGGGCTTCACGAAAGTGTTGGCCCGCGAACTGCATCGAGACGGGATTCGGGTCCACATTATCGCACCCGGGGGCACCGCTACGGAGATGATTTATTCCATGCGGCCGGACATACCACGGGAAGACCTTATCCAACCTGAAGAAATCGCGGATATTGTTCTTTTCCTGTTGACCCGCAGAGGAAACAGCGCGATCGATGAGATAAACCTCCGAAGGTCGGCGAGTAAGCCGTGGCAGTGATCGCCCCGCGGCCGGTAAACCGCGGCGGTGTTCTTACTGTGCCAGGTCCGGAATACCGGTCACTTCCGCAATCAATACTCGTTCCAGAAAAAGTTCGGCCCCGTCGGCCGTCTTGGTTATTCTGTCGTCAACTTCCATCTCTACATGTTCTTCGCTGGTACCCGCAAGACGGGCCATATCGATAATCGTCTCTTTCAGCGCACGTTCCGCAAAGACACTTGCCTCTTCAAAATCATCGAAAACTTTCCTGTTTTCGAACCCCTGGATTGAAAAGGTCCCCTCGGTTGTGGGCAGCACTCGTACCCGTTTCGATACCGTGACAGAGCTGGTTATGGCTCCGATGGCATTGGCCACCTCGGCATTCTGAGGAATGATGATTTCGCTGTCTATTTTCCGGGGCAGAAGTTCGAGGAAGTACCGGACCGGAGCACCTAAACCGATGATCGGATTGTTGAAGGTAACGCTTAGTTTTATTCTGCCGTTTCCGCGGTTCAAAATATTACCCATAACTACCTGCCACGGATGACTGTCGGACAGCTCATCTCCATCGATTACCACATCCAGCTGCTTTTTTATCAGTTCCTCCGTCACCTTACGGTTAATAATTTCAAACACCATATCAATAAATCGATTTCGGTCAATTCCTGCTCGGAAGGCAATAATATCAGTCACTATCGCTGCCGTTTTCTCCTCCCACAGCGACAATATTCCTCGCACATGGAGAAGATCGGTGGGGGTCAATCCGCACCGCTGAATTATAAAATGGTCTTCCAGCCGCTTCGTGCGAAGCATCATCCAATGCCCCACCCCGACGCGTTCCGCCAATTCGAGTACCGAACAGGCGCCCCGCTGAAGGGCCTCAACGACCGC
>CAZJBZ010000443.1:0-3576 GCA_964543975.1 uncultured Spirochaetales bacterium | reverse complement strand
GCCGGATGGCACTGTATATATTGGGTCCAATTCATCTATTGATAATTTATATGCAATTAATCCTGATGGAACCGTAAAGTGGAGTTTTGACACTGGTGATAGAATAAAAACATCAAGCCCTGCTATAGCGTCTGACGGAACGGTATATATTGGAAATTACGGCGGTATATTTTGCGCAATTAACCCTAACGGCACGGAAAAATGGACTTATCTCACTGGTGATAATATTTATTCGAGTCCTGCAATCGGACCCGATGGAACGGTGTATATCGGTTCAGACGACGGCAGTCTCTATGCAATCAATCCGAATGGAACTGCAAAGTGGATCTTTCCAACGGGTTCAGCCATAAGATCAAGTCCGACTGTAGATAGCGACGGCACTATTTATATTGGATCAAATGATAGCTTTGTTTATGCGATCAAACCGGATGGAACCGAAAAGTGGTCATTTGATACCTTTTATAAGGTATGCTCAAGCCCTGCAATCGGGGCAGACGGTACAATCTATGTCGGTTCGGATGATGATTATTTTTACGCAATCAATTCCGATGGTACGGAGAAGTGGTCATTTGATACAGGCGAACATGTAAGCAGTAGTCCTGTTATAGGAGAAGACGGCACGGTATATGTAGGAACGGATTATGATGCTTTAGTTGCTCTCTACGGTAATTCGGGGGGGCTTGCGGATACGCCCTGGCCCATGTTTGGTCAGAACCCCCAGCATAAAGGGTATGCTTATCCTGAACTGTCGATCGGTGATCCTGGGCTAGCCAATGGAATTATATTCTATGATGATGAGGCAGACGGGATAGATGATGTTTTTGGAATACGCTATTTCGAAGCGGCGCCCGACGGTTGGTATGACGGCGCCGATGATCCCTCTCTCGAATGGGGCGGTTATGGTACGAACATCGTTGGGGAAGACGGGAGTACGGCTGAATTGACCGGAATCGGAGACGGCAGAGAAAACACCGAGGCGATTGTGTATGCATTGGGCGATAACGGCGGAACGGCGTATTCGGCGCAAAAGTGTGTTGAGTACTCGAACAACGGCTACAATGACTGGTTTTTACCATCGAAAGCTGAGCTGGATTTGATGTACGACAATTTACACACTGCCGACCCTGATCCTATTGGCGGCTTTGCTGACTACTTCTATTGGAGTTCGTCGGAGACCAATAGTTCCAGCGCGTGGGGGCAGGACTTCGCCGGTGGCAGCCAGGACTACTTCATTAAGAGCGCCAATTCCAAGGTGCGTGCCGTCCGGGCTTTTTAGCGTGTGTCACGCAGGAACAGAGAAAGCATTATTTCTTTGTTTTAACTGCACTACAGATGAGGAAGGCCGGAGTAATTCGGTTGGCTCCTCAAGGTCGGCTTACAGAGGAAGGCCTTAAATCACCGGAAGCTGCTGTGATACAAGATCACGGTAGTGAGCGTTCCGGTCAAAGGGTAGAGTTGTAAGCTCTGCTCAGGTGAGATTTGGGGAGACGAAGAGATGAACCGCCGATGAGGTGTCGATAGCCCGAACAGTAGAGGTCAAAAGCAATGTTCGTTAAAGCATTGTGAACAGTATGCCGGAAATCTGTTTACCGGGCATACGGCCTCCGGCATATAGGCGGCGTGACTCGAAATTAGGCTGTGGTGCGGAACGTGAGGACCTGTCGTTGTGATGATAAGAGAAAACCGCAAGCGAGATCCTGCAAGAGGCAAAAGTATCGAAGCACAGCACAGGGGTGGATGTTGATGATTCCTCATCTCTTCTGGATGTGATGGAAGGGTAGATGCTGCTTTTCGATGTCAATGTCTATGTGTATGCCCCTCGCGAGGATTCTCCACATCATTCCGTGTGCAAAAAGTATTTGAAAAAGACTCTTCAAGAAAATCACCTCTCCGGATACTCTCCTCTGGCGCTGTCGGGTTTTATCCGGATTGTAACTCATCCGAAAATTTTCAATCCGGCAAGCACGGTCGATGATGCCCTTGCTTTCTGCTCATCGGTAACGGAATTGCCAAACGCAGTAAAAATTTTACCCGGGGAGACCCACTGGAGGATTTTCACTCATTTTCTGCGCATCCATAAAAGCAGGGGCAACCTTGTTCCGGATGTGTGGTTTGCAGCTCTTGCCGTTGAACATGGCTGTACCTGGGTTACCACTGACAGGGATTACAGCAGGTTCGAGGGTTTAAAAATTGAATATCCGGTATAGGAAGGGCTGCTTAATTGCGGGCTTCTACATGTGGTATTTTTGTGAATTGAGAAAATAGGCTGGGTCCAAAAACAGTTTTTATCTTCTGTGATTTTAAATCCGCAGCCGATGCACCGTCTTATCGTAGATGACCTCTTCCCGGTCGAAATCGAGCCGAATTTTCCACGCCTGCATCGTTTTTGCCCCGATAATGAGTTCTTCGGACAGCCCATCGATGACCACCAACTCATCGGTAAAACGGCGCGGGGTATCTTTGAAGAAGAAATCAACCCGGACAGCATATTCGGCTTTTACCGTATAATCTTTTTCCGCCGTTTCGAACTCCATCGGCTCAGAGAGCGGTGTCAGATGTTCCAACTGCACAGCCAACGAGTAGCTGATGCACGAGTAGCTTGCTCCGCTGTCGAATAGGGCGGTCACTTCTTTCCGTCCTTTCGAGCCCGCGAGAAGAATCGGCCGTTTAATTAAACTCATAATCACCTCCTTGTACCTATTAATACAAGGAAGTTTGTACTGCTGCTTCATAATTTCATCATATTTCTAAAAAAAGTGTACGTCAATGCGATCAGCCAACCGGCAGACCGGGAGCGCGTCAATGTGGCCGGCCGGATGAGGTACCACATAGTGTGCCTCATGTTTAACCGAATCTGACATGTGCTATCCCGCACTAGCCGAGGAGCTAAACACGTGAGGCAACCCCGGCGCATCCTACCACGCTTTTTCGACAACAATCGTTGTAAGGGGGTAGTGTTTTAGATTGCGGGTATAGAGGATTCCGCCGCACATTTCAACCGTCGCTGCGAGAATGGCATCGTTTATGTCCATTCCGTGGGAAGGGTTCCAACGGCGGTACAATACGGAGGCTGCGTCAACAATTGCATCATTGATCGGACATGTATTGAATTTCGTCAAGAACAGCATTGTTGCGCTCTCTTCCCCAGGTCGCATAAAAAAAACAATTTCCGCACGGCCCATAGCGCTCATCCACCATTCTCTACCCGGCTTTTTCTCCATCTCCTCTAAGAAGGAAAGAGCGTTATTATCACCTCTCAGATGCCAAATAAGAATGTCCGTATCAAAAAAAACTTTCATGAGTGGTATCGTGAGAATGGTTCATTAATCTGTTTTCTTGCTTTTTTTACGGTTTCCTCTATCGGTTCGTCCCCCTGCCAACATCCGGAGGTTTCTTTCAGAATATTGAATCCGATGTCTTTTTTTTTCTCGGCATACTGCTCAATTGCTTCTTCGATAATTTCTTTTTTTGTCTTCCGAAACCGGTTTGCGAGCTCATCGAGTAATCGGATTATTGCATCGTCGATTCTTGTGGAAAAAATTTTATCCATGTAAATCCCCGCTTAATAATTAATAA
>CAZJBZ010000442.1:0-3582 GCA_964543975.1 uncultured Spirochaetales bacterium | reverse complement strand
CCGATTTCGCTGCGGACTTTTCTGAAACGGTACGGTATAGTAGCGTGTTTTTTCCCTACCGGTGAACGCATACAATACCTTATCGAAGTGGACAGCATTTGCAGTAGATGTATTACGTAAGGAAGGTGTTATGAAAGTATTATTGGCCGATGACAGCGCACTGTTGCGTGGTATACTGCGGGAGGTATTAGGGCGGGAACCCGATATCACTATCGTAGGCGAGGCAACAAACGGAGAAAAAGCAATACAACAGACGATAGAGCTGAAACCGGATTTAATCATTATGGACGTCAACATGCCGGTCATAAACGGTATCGAGGCGACAAAGCATATCATGGAACACACGCCGACGCCGGTGCTTGTTTTCACCTCTGAAGTCGAGGCGGATAAAAGCTTTGATGCCATAGAGTACGGTGCGATCGAGATATTGAAAAAACCCCCGATTGATCAGTTGAATGACCCGGCCTTTTATGCGGTCTTCATTGAAAGAATACGCACACTGGCCCAAAAAAAGCGGGGGATTGCAGCAGAAAAAGGGAGCGAATCAACCGATATGCAGGGAGCGCAAAAAAGGAAATTTTCCTTCATTGTGTTCGGCGCTTCAACCGGCGGGCCTGTGGTGGTCCGCGAACTATTGCACGCATTGCCCGAGGACTTTCCCATACCGGTAGCAGTTGTTCAGCACCTGGAATCGGGCTTCGACGGCGGATATGCTGATTGGCTTAATGAGGATGCGAATATCACCGTTACGTTAGCAAATGAAAGAGGAAGATTACTTCCCGGTACAGCTGTCATTGCACCCTCCGATTATCATCTTCGTTGTACACGGAACGGATATATCTTGGATAAAGGAGAAAAAGTGCTCAATCAGCGGCCCAGCGTGGATGTTTTGTTTTCATCCGCGGCGGACGTGTATGGCGCCGGGACGCTGGGTATTCTGCTTACCGGGATGGGCAGGGACGGGGCTAATGGATGTGTGGCGATCAAAGCAAACGGGGGTTTTACAATTTGTCAGGACCAAAACACCTCCGCTATTTTCGGAATGCCGAAGGCGGCCATTGAACTGAAGGGAGCGTCGCGCGTGATGCCGTTAAGCGGCATTGTGAGATTTTTAAAAGAATTATCGACATAACAAGCATATGACCCAGGAAAAGGCACAACAGCAAATTCAGCCTGTCCAAGAAATGATTCTATCCACCTTTGGAATACGAGTGCAGGAAACGCATTACAAAAATGTGGCCGCATTCATCGAGAAACGGCTTGCCGTACGGAACGAGACCATTTCCGATTATATTAAAGCGCTTTCCGATGACCGGGAAGAGTATGTACGATTTGTAGACGAGATCACTATTAATGAATCGTACTTTTTTCGTGATTCCCGTCACTACTCGCTCCTGTACAATGAAATACTTCATGAATTGTTTCAAAAACGCAGTCACATTACAATATGGAGCGCCGCCGCGGCAACCGGAGAAGAAGCGTTGAGTATAGCCGCCATGTGTCATGCTGTGTTAAAGGATTATCCCGGTAAGGATTTTTCCGTGTATGCAAGTGATATAAATACGGCGGCGCTGAATAGAATTACGGAAGGCCGGTATTCAAAATCGGCGTTTCGGGCGGACGGGGCTGAGTTCCATTCACTTTTACTCCCCTGCGTTACTCAAACGGACAATGGAATTATCATCGATGCATCCATTCGTAAACATGTTATTATTCTCGAGCATAATCTTTACACCGGGGACTACTCCGGATTTCCCGATGATTTCGATCTCATCATGCTGCGGAATGTCTTTATCTATATGCCCATGGAAAACAGAAACCAGGTCCTTTTTCATATTGTTCCCCGGCTTCGGAATAGCGGATATCTATTCCTCTCCGCCAGCGAGGTCCCGCTTATATGGCATCCGGACCTCAAAATTACTGAAAAAGAAGGAATTTATTTTTTCCACCGCGCGACATCGGATGAAAAAAGCGCTGACCGGATAAGTCCCCGCCTTCACACACCGCTTGCGGGACCCTGCGGAAAGAAGACGCTCCCCGGCGAGAGCTCGGCTGCAGGCGAAAACAAAAAGAAACCGTTTCTTGACACCGGAAAATTATATGAAAGTGTCAACCGTCAAGTTTTTAATCCTCTGTATACGCGAAGAGAATCATTGGAAGATACATACGCTGAACGGATTGTTCAGCTTATGTATCACAGTAACGAAGGAAAGAGCGAAGACGCGCGGGCTGTTCTTGCCCAATTACAGAATGACCTGCCTCATAACGAGGTTATTCTTTTTTACTCCGGTGTGATAGCGAAACGGGAAGGAAATAGAGAGGAGAGTTTACGATTTTTTCAGAAAGCCCTCGATGTGCAGCAAGAATTTTGGCCTGCCCGTTATGAACGTGCGATGAAGATAAAAGAACAGGCGCCTTTACAGGCAAAGCAACAGTTTTCGCTATGCGTGAAGCATATTTATTCATACATCAAAAAAGGAAAATATGTGTACCACTTTTTGCTTGACGGGTTTAATGCCCTGTATTTTTTGCAAATATGCGAGTATTGGGAAAAACGTCTGGAAACTGAAAGTGAACAACTCCGGAGGATAGAATAATGGCCTTGGACAAAAGCGCGTTTGTCGAGAATTTCTTAGATGAACTCAAAGAAAATATACAAGCCGTAGAGCATAGTATTGTAATCCTGAAGAAAGACCCGGAAAACCCCGAAGAACTGTCCAGACTGCTCAGAGTTCTGCATACAATCAAAGGCTCCTCGCGGATGTTAAAATATCCCGCGGTTGAAAACGCGGCCCACGGAATTGAGAATATCTTTAAAGGTGTAAAGGAGGGAAGATTTCAGGTTGATAATTCGATTGTGCAGCTCGTCTTTCTCACGATTGATTATATAAACACCGCGGCACAGCGGATACGGGAACAGGGAACTGATGATATAGACATGTCACGGCTTGTTCAAGTTCTTGAAAAAGCGTATGCCGCTGAGCATTACGATTTGAACAGAGCAAAAGAGTTTCTTTCCCAACTTATTAATGCACAAGAAAACGGTGAACCTGAAACTCCGGCCGCTGATAAGCAGAAAACACAAAAAAATGCTGTCCGGAAAATTCACGAGAGTAAGGACACCTCGCAATTGGAAACCGTGCGAATAAAAATAGAAAAGGTCGATGAGCTCGCCAAAAATATGAACAGCCTCATAATGCGGCAATTCCAATTGAAACGTGAAAATGAAACTCTTTTTGATCTGGAAAATAAAATCCGGGAATTGAATGTAAGTTCCCAAGCAAAACCGGATATAGCGGGTATTCTGGAATCGGTACAGAACCTGAGGAAGCGGTATCATGATGAGATGCTCCAGCTCGAACATCTTGCTTTTAATGTGCAGGAAAAAATAATGGGATTACGCATGCTCCCCATGGAGTTGATTTTGGGGCATCTTGGGAAAATGGTCGAGGAAATGGCTATCAATTTAGGAAAAGAGATACAATTAGAAATATCCGGCGGCCAGGTAATGGTGGATAAATATATTCTTGAAAGCATTTATGACCCAATTATCCACTTGGTCCGTAATGCTGTCGACCACGG
>CAZJBZ010000441.1:1094-3593 GCA_964543975.1 uncultured Spirochaetales bacterium | reverse complement strand
AGACACGGAGATCACAAGAGACTTTCTCTTTTCAAAGCTCAATTTTCCTTCCGATCGTATTCATAATGCTCTTGAACAGCTGCACGAAGAACAATTCCTTACAATTGACTCTGATGGAATTGTGCGCCCGTACTAAGATATTACCCGGACCTCCTGCAAAATCAAACAATGCGGCCGTTGCAAAAATTTCGAATTCCTGCCGGGGATAGATTTTTAGCGAACGCCGAGTTATACTAATCGAGACTAAAGAGAAAAGGAGTACGATTTTTTATGATTCGAATGAATGAGCATTACAACAAACTCCAGTCATCATACTTATTCTCTACCATCGGGCAAAAGGTAAGAACGTTTCAAAAGGAGCATCCGAGTACCCGTATCATTAAGATGGGTATAGGTGATGTAACCAAGCCTCTGCCTCCTTCGGTAATTCAAGCTTTTCATTCGGGGGTTGACGAGATGGCCGACGAAGAGACGTTTCACGGTTACGGACCGGAACAGGGCTACGATTTTTTGCGTGAAGCAATAGCGGAACATGATTTTAAAAAACGGGGGGCGATCATTGAACCGGATGAGATTTTTATCAGCGACGGTGCAAAATGCGATACCGGAAATATCCAGGAACTGTTCGCGAGGGACATAACAATCGCGGTACAAGATCCTGTTTATCCGGTCTACGTTGATACAAATGTGATGGCCGGACGAACCGGTGAATGGAGCAACAATAGATATTCGGGGCTGTTCTATATAGAGGCAACGGAAGCAAACGACTATGTACCCGATCCTCCCGAAGAGGGCGCTGACCTAATCTACCTTTGCTATCCAAACAACCCAACGGGAAGTGCAGCGGATAAAAACCAGCTAACGAACTGGGTCCATTACGCGCGCAAGAACAAAGCCCTTCTTCTGTTCGACGCTGCCTACGAAGCATTTATCCACGACGACACAATTCCCCATTCGATTTATGAAATAGAAGGTGCTGAGGAGGTCGCGATAGAATTTAGAAGTTTTTCAAAAACAGCCGGATTTACCGGAACACGATGCGCCTTTTTAATAATACCGAAAGCATGCAGAATATTTGACCAAGAGGGCGGACCACAAATGGTCCATCCTCTTTGGAGCAGACGCCATACGACAAAGTTTAACGGAGTTTCTTTTCCGGTACAGCGGGCCGCGGCTGCAATCTATACTCCTCAGGGACAGAGTGAAGTAAAGGAAAATATCGAATACTATTTAGAAAATGCTCGTCTTATCAGAAACGAAATAAAAACGCTTGGATATCCCTGCACCGGCGGAATTCACTCTCCCTATATTTGGATTAAAACAGGAAAAAATTCTTGGGATTTTTTTGATCATTTATTAAATGACGCGGCGGTGGTTTGTACTCCGGGCACAGGATTCGGTAAATGCGGAGAGGGACATATCCGCTTGAGTGCGTTTAACAGCAGAGAAAACGTCGTTGAAGCATTGGAGAGGATACACAAAGTAATGTAATGAAACAAAAAAAGCACGTTCCTATTACTAGAAAAGTCAACATAATCATTATTCTTAGTTTGATTTTCGGTATCGGAGCAATTTCATTCTTCTTTGGCCGCTCACTATCTTCAACAATCGATCGCTCAACCGAGAATAATTTAAGCCGACAGTCGGAAATTCTTTTTATCGCGATCGAAAACTTTATGATACCGGGCGACGCGCCCATAGCCGTGCAATTTTTCCAAGATATCGAATCGAGAAATCCCGACTACACGATAAGGCTTTTTCGGAGCAATGGAGAAGAGGCGTTTAGAGACAACCAAACGATACGGGAAGTAAATAACAATCTCGGAACGGACAGTTTCAAGGATCGGAGCAATGAGAAACGATCTTTAATCGAACCTGTTTCGGGTAAGTTTGACCAAGCAACGGACATCCCCCCCTTGCCTGTTCTGTTCCGAGAAAGAGAAGAGAACCAGGTTTTCTTTCGGATATATAAGCCTCTTATCAACTTACCGAAATGTACG
The DNA here is from genome assembly GCA_964543975.1 of uncultured Spirochaetales bacterium. GTDB lineage: Bacteria > Spirochaetota > Spirochaetia > SPDA01 > CAZJBZ01 > CAZJBZ01. The sequence goes on along the minus strand of CAZJBZ010000441.1, from coordinate 1,593 downwards.
GGCTGCCACGGAAGCACGCATACTGTTCGAGGGGTCATCGATATTCGAAGCAACATCTCCGACTCGGTACAAGACCGGCGTAATTCACTTATCATTGCCGGTGTCCTCTTTCTGGTGATGGTGGGTCTGTTGACCGCGGTCCTCTCTCAGTTCATGCGCATAGCAATCATCACTCCTGTTAAGAAGATAGGAGAGGTATGCGCAAGCGTTACTCACGGTAATTTCGAATCGCGGGTGAACATCAAAAACAGAGATGAAATCGGTGTTTTAGGCAATACCGTAAACACAATGGTGGAAGGGTTGCATGAGCGGTTCAAGCTGTCCAAATACGTGTCATCGACAACCCTGCAATCCTTAAAAGAAACGAAACGGGGTAAAAAAGTTCCGGTTACTATGTTTTTCAGTGATATCAGGGGCTTTACCAACTATTCCGAAAACCATGATCCGGAAACGGTAGTCAGCTATCTGAACAAAGTACTCAACTATCAAACCGATATTC
>CAZJBZ010000441.1:0-1084 GCA_964543975.1 uncultured Spirochaetales bacterium | reverse complement strand
ATCAGGAGATGTGGACAAGTATGTAGGGGATGAGATTGTCGCCATGTTTACCGGCGAAAAGCCGGAATTATCAGCCTGCTTAGCGGCATATGAAATTCAGAAAGAACTTACCGAGAATAGTAAAACTACCTATGGAGGTTTAACTGTCGGCATCGGTATTAATACCGGAGAAGTAATTCTTGGAATGATCGGTTCGGAAAACCGGGCTGATTTTACCGCCATTGGAGACAACGTAAATATAGCCTCAAGGCTCTGTTCGGCGGCAAAACCGTTTCAAATTCTCATCTCCGCGTCTACCTATGAAAAGATTGCCGATCACGCAACGGTCGACGGTCCCTACAAACTGAAAGCTAAAGGGAAAAAAAAGTACATAAAAGTATATCTGATCAAAGGGATAAAAAATGGTTGATACATTAAAAGGAAGAATGTTCATTGTCCTGCTCCTGCTCATCCTCTCCTCTTTCCCATCCTGTACGAAAGGGTCCGATGAAAAATCTTTTGTACCCGAGGAGTATTCCGATTGGAGTCGGGTAAATCAGGAGGAACTCAACTACCCCATTCCCGGGCATGAGAGCCACTATCGCGTTGTTTATATAAATGAAAAGGGTAAAGAGGTGCAAACAGTTGAAGAAAACGGGAATACCGCCTACCAGTTCCCCGAAGGGACCATAATTGTAAAGGAAGCGTATCCCACCCTTCAAAAAGAAGAAGATGATAAACCAATCCAGCTTACAATAATGATAAAAGATCCCGATCACGAAAAAGCAAGGGGTGGTTGGGTATGGGTCGTAAACAACCTTCAAGAGAAAAGCGAAACCGTGGTCCCGCACGAGTTTTGTATAACCTGTCACGCGAACGCGAACGAACAACATCCGTACGGTGATAACAATCCCGATGATGAGTTTCGTGATTATGTCTTTTTCGCCCCGGACGTCCAAACGCTTAACAACAATTAATCACGATAAGAGCATTCGCATCTCCAGCCCGCGGAAAGGCCCGTTTTTTCAGTTTACGATCTTGTTGAGGGGATATTCGATAATCCCTGTCGCGCCCTTTCCGATAAGCTGAGGAATTATCTCCCGTA
>CAZJBZ010000440.1:0-3610 GCA_964543975.1 uncultured Spirochaetales bacterium | reverse complement strand
GTCGATCGAGAATGGGCTGTCGCTCCTCGATAAATCGGGAACGCTGGCCCTGCTGGCGGTCCACGAAAAACCGGTGGCCGTGCGACCGGTGCGCTTGAGCGGGGAGCGCCGCATCGTGACCTCCGCCAACAATCTCTATAAAGATTTCGATGAGGCAATCGACCTTCTCGCTTCGGGCCGAGTACAGGTCAAACCTCTTATAACTCATCGTTTTTCTCTCAAGGACGCTCACGAAGCGTTTACCGTCATGCGGAACAAGGAGAAGGAACGGGCGTATAAGGTGGTTTTACACCCATAATAAGGGTCGAACGCCGAACTATGCCGTCTCCCCCGCTGTTCCATCCAAAAAAAAAAAAACCATTGACGTGGCAATTTTACTGTGTTATTGTAAGACAATCTTGCATTAATATTATTTATTTTATCAATGAGACCATGAAAGCTGTACGACGAGAAACATTACCTGTTTTAATTGCCGAAGAAATTACCCGCGATATTGCGAAGGGGAGCTTAAAACCGGGTGAAAGACTTCCTACGGAAACGGAGCTGAGCAATATCATGGGTGTGGGCCGTCCGACCATACGGGAGGCCCTTCGGTTTTTAGAGGGGAAGGGTCTTATAGAGATAAAATTGAGCGGTGGAGCGTTTGTCATGAACTCGAACAAGGTCAATGAAATTAGCTGGATCATCTTCCAAGAGGAGAAAAGCGTAGAGCTGTTGCACTATGAATTGCTGCAGCTGGAAGAGGAAGGAAAGGTGGTCGATGAGACCATCAAACAGGAACTGAAGTTGTTGGAGAACAATTACTCCCTGGAGGCGATCAACCAATTTTCCCAAAAATTGAGGGACCTAAAAAAGCGGGAAGGCTATCCCTACGATGAGCCGATGGAACTGGAAGATATCAGGCGAAAATCCGGAGGGGACGGAGGTGTCCGGGTGGTCGTGCCGGACAAGCCCCTAAAGATAAGTGAAAATGAGCTCCGGGACCACCTGTATGGTGCATGGCTTGGCAGATGTGTAGGCTGCTTGCTTGGAAAACCGGTAGAAGGGTGGCCGCGGCAGGAAATCGAGCGGTTTCTCAAGGCCACGGATACTTATCCTCTGGACAACTACTTCCTCTATAAACCGGAGGTGGTACAGAATGAGGCGATCCAGTTTCACCGTTCCGCGAAAGAATCGACCCGCGGAAATATCGAATATTTCGCCCGGGATGACGACCTCGATTATACCATACTCAATCTGGATATTCTTCTGAAGAACGGGCTCAATTTCACCACCGAAGATGTGGGTGAAAGCTGGCTGGACAGCCTTCCGTTTCAAAAGGTGTATACCGCCGAACGACAGGCGTATCTCAACTATGCGGTCGGCCTGCGCCCCCCCGATACCGCCATGCACAACAATCCGTTCCGTGAATGGATCGGAGCACAAATCCGGGCGGATGTTTTCGGCTACGTCGCTCCCGGAAATCCGAAACTGGCGGCGGAATTGGCCTATAAAGACGCAAAATTATCACACACGAAAAACGGGCTGTACGGGGAGATGTTTATCGCGGCGGTGATTGCGGCCGCTTTTTCAACGAACGATGTAAAAGAGGTCCTCAGAATCGGTCTGACGCAAGTTCCTGGAAAATCACGCCTCTATGAGCTTGTAGAAAAAGTCATGCACTGGTGTGATACCTATCCGACGTGGGAAGAGACGTGGGAAAAGGTCGAAGAAGCGTACGGGAAATACGACTGGGTCCACACGCTTCCTAATTTGGCCTATGTGATCATGGGTCTCCTCTACGGGGGCGACGACTTTCGAAAAGCAATCGCGATCGCCGTTATGTGCGGCCGAGATACCGACTGCACCGGAGCAACAACCGGCTCGATTGTAGGTGCCCTGAAAGGAAAGAATATCGTGCCCAAGGATTTGGTAGAACCGATGCACGACCGGATGAAGAGCATCGTGTATGGATTTACCGACGTTACAATAAGCGGGATGGTCGAGAAAACGGCCGATTTTGTCCTTGAGAATAGATAATGACGACGAAATGCGTCATTTATAGAAAAAACTCATAAGGAGGAGTTTTATGAGAAAAATTACATTTTTGGTTTTGGCTTTGAGTGTACTACGGGGCTACACCCTTTTCGCCGGGGGTCAAGCTGAGGAAGGTACTGGACCGAAGAACATTGTGATCTGGACGGACGCTTCTTGGGGAGCGGGAACCCAAGAAGGGTGGAAGCAAGGTGTAGCGAAACCGTTCATGGAGCAGAATCCGGGAATTAATGTCGAAATTGCGCAGCAGGCGGACGTTTACAACACAACGAGAACCGCTTTGGCAGGAGGATCAGGGCCCGATTTAGTCATGACCTACGGTCCGTTTGCACTTGAGCTGGCAAAATCGGGGTTTCTCTATCCTTTGGATGAATATGTAGATACCTATGAGTGGGACGAACATTTTGCACCGTGGTCGCTGCTCCTGTATGAAGTCGAAGGAAGCACCTATGCTCTTCCCGACGAAATCGAGACTCTCGTTCTTTACTACAACAAAACTCTCTTTAGCGAACAGGGTTGGCAGGTACCGAAGACCATCTCCGAATTGGTCTCATTAGGTGAAGATATCGATGCTGCCGGGATTATTCCATTCGCCCATTCGAATGCAGAGTGGCGGGGGACTAACGAATGGTTTGTCGGAGAGTTCATAAACCACTACGCCGGTCCCGAAAAAGTGTATCAGGCATTAAAGGGAGAAATCTCTTGGACCGACCAAGAATTTGTTGAATCCCAGCAGATTTTAACCGATATGCTCCAAAATGATTGGTTTATGGATGGTCTTGATCGATATTACACCACAACTACCGATCAGAGAAGAGTTATGTTTGGTAACGGTAAAGCTGCTATGAGTATTGAAGGGACATGGGCAATCGGATCATTTGGCGATTATTTTGGTGAAAATACCGGAAACAACAACGATTGGGAATGGACCCCTATGCCTTCGAAGGACGGTACTGTTATCTACGATGTAGGAATTGGTAATGCTCTTGCGATGAACGCCAACACCGACAATCCGGATGAAGTTGCGCAACTGCTCGCTTTCTTCTATTCATCCGAGACCCAAGGTCAGCTGTTTACCGGCGTATCCGGCAAAGCGCCCGCTCCGGTCGATGTGTCTGAAGAAGATATGCGGGGTTCAAATACTAACTATGTGGAAATCTTACTCGATATGAACAAGGCGTTCGCTCAAAACAACTACGGCTATACGACGTGGACATTTTTCGGACCGAAAACAAACAACTACATAATCGAAGAAGTTGAAAAACTGTGGGCAGGTAACATAACCGCTAAAGAGTATATGCAGGGATGGCAGAAATTACATGCCGAAGAAATTGAAGCGGGGGAAGTCCCGCCCATCCCCAGCCGCTAATTAGATTTTAAGTAAGCGAGATAAAAAAGAGGAGTCAGAGGGGTACATTCCTTCGTGGCTCCTCCCTTTTGAACGGAGGATAGAGTGACCAGACGAGAAATTGTGGAAAAATCGATTACCTTTAGCGGACCGGAAAGAATACCGTTCGATATGCCTATTTCAGGCCCTTCCGATGTATTTCATCTAAAGCCGCCGAATATGTTGGGT
>CAZJBZ010000439.1:0-3635 GCA_964543975.1 uncultured Spirochaetales bacterium | reverse complement strand
TGTGAAAATTATCAATTTTTAGGCTCTCGGAGGGACGGAGGATTCGCCGAATACTGTCTTGTTCCCGAAAAAAATTGTTTACCCATACCTGATGATGTTGATGTAAAGCTGGGCGCTTTTATCGAGCCGCTCTCCGTTGCCCTGCATGTGGCAAAGCGTACTCATGCCTCGCAGGGTGCGCGTGTTTTGATTTTCGGCGCGGGTACGATCGGTCTTCTTACCGGCTTGTGGCTCAAACAGCTGGGCGCGTCGGATGTGACTATCGTCGACATCCGTCGGGAAAGCCTGGAGACGGCAAAAAGAATCGGCTTCGATAGCAACCCGAAGCGGAGTGGTCCGGACGGTTTTGATGTAACGATAGAAGCGTCGGGTTCTGTCGACGCCTTCAATGAGGCAATAGAGAAAACGAAACGAAAAGGCGCCATTACTGTCGTAGGCAGACCTGAAAACGATTCTCTGATCCCCCATACTAATTTCGAGCAGCTTCTACGGAAAGAGATAACGGTGCGCGGATGCTGGGGTTACGATCTGGAGATGGATGCGCCGAATGGTGAACGGATGTCGATTCAACGGATGATGGCGGACAATGCCGAACGACTGAAGCGGCTTATAACGCACGAGATATCTCTCGAAGATGCTCCCGAGGTTATAACGTCGATGATTCGTAAAGAAATCTACTATTGTAAGGTGATGATAAGAGTATGAAAGCAGCAGTTTTTCACGCTAGGGACGATGTCAGACTAGAAGACATTCCCGGACCGGACCCGGGTCCGGGGACTATCAGAGTGAAGGTAGAAGCGTGCGCGGTCTGCGGCACCGACCTTCGGATCTATCGAAAGGGTGACCATAGGGTAGCATATCCCGTGGTAGGAGGACATGAGATTGCAGGCATCGTGGACGCGGCAGGAAAAGGAGTAAAGGAGTATCGAGAGGGGGAACGGGTCTGCGTTGCTCCGGGACACGGTTGTGGAGAGTGCCGGATGTGCCGTAACGGTTATCCCAATGTCTGCCTCGATCCGTTTCCCTCCATGGGCTACAAGATTAACGGCGGTTTTGAAGAATATATGATAGTCCCCGAGCATATCGTGCGGTTGGGTTTCGTCAACAGAATTCCGGACGAATTGAGTTTCGATCAGGCATCGCTTTCAGAAATCGTTGCCTGCTGCATCAACGGACAGAGCAACGCTCCGCCTGCACCGGGGGAGACGGTGTTGGTCCTCGGCAGCGGTCCGGCAGGCATCATCCATACGCTGCTTTCCAAACTCAACGGTGCCGGGAAGGTAATTATCGCCCAACGAAGCAGAGAGCGTCTCGATCTCGCTTCCTCATTGTTTTCCGTCGACCGTGCCGTATCGATTGCCGCCGAAGACCTCACAGAAGTTGTGATGGAAGAAACCGAAGGGGCGGGGGCGGATGTGGTTTTTGTCTGCGCGCCAAGCGGAGAGGCGCAGGAGACGGCACTGCAATTGGCAGGTCCGAGGGGTAGAGTAAACTTTTTCGGCGGCCTTCCCAAAGACGAGAGCTCCATCACAATCGATGCAAATATCATCCATTATAAAGAAATCTTTATTTCGGGAGCTTCCTCATCGCATTCGGCAGATAACCGGCGGGCACTGCAGCTCTTGGCCGAAAGAAAGATAGACCCGGATAAACTGATTACCCATACTTTCGAACTTGATAAGATAGAACGGGCTTTCGAATTGATGGAACAAAAACAGTGCCTGAAAATCGTCATGCATCCGTAAATCGGGAGAGGAGGAGCTTTTTTGAACACAATTTATTTAGGCTTTAATTGCAACTGTTTTACAAACCGCTACGAATCCCCCAAGGAGTGGACCGATCTTTGCCGACAATTGGGTGTTACGTGGGTCATGTTCAATGTCGATCTGATCGATCCGATGTGGTCGTGGGAGACCCAGAAGCGATTATGCGATGAAACGTTAAACGAATGTTCGAAAAAAGGGATTACCATCCAATGCAGCTTCGGCGGGAACCACGGCCATCGTCATTTTTTGGGCCATCCGGACGAAGGCTGCCGGAGAGAAGCGGAGGAATTCTATCGAAGGGCCGTCAGACAGACCGCATACTTGGGGGGGAAAAGTTTCGGGACCTGTTTCGCGATACTGTCCGTACGATCGCACAAAGACCGACAGGAGAGAAACCGTATTATGGAAGACGCCGTACAGGCATACCACCGTCTTGCCGAATACGGAGCGGAACTGGGACTGGAAGCGATAGCCTATGAGGCGACAAGCGTTTCCCGAGAGAGCTGCGCTACATTCGCGGAAAACGATTACGTACTCGACCGCTGCTCGGGTATGAAAATCCCCATGCGTATCTGTTTGGATATGGGTCACAGAAATATGGGCGGCACGACTGAAGAGCGGGACCATTGTGCCTGGATCCGCAGATACGCCCGACACTGTGACGTTATCGATTGTCAGCAGACCGATTTGCAGGGAAGCAGACATTGGCCGTTTACCGATGAGCATAATCGTAACGGTATCATCGACGGTAAACAGGTAGTGGATGCGATACGGGAATCCGCAGAAGGCGATATCCTTTTAGCGCTGGAACTGCGTGTCCCCGCCTACTGGCCCTCCGAAGAGATGTTTGTGGAGAGCATGGAAGCTTCGGTGGGATATTGGAGGAAGTGGATAGAGGAATGATCGAGGAGATACAACCGGAACAGCAGGTGGGCTATACGGAAGCTATTGATACAGTCCTTATCGAAATCGGGTCTGCCTTACATGCGGTCGACCCCGGACAAATCGATCGGATGGTGGACGCACTCCTCGGTGCCGAGAAGGTTTTTTTTACCGGAGTGGGAAGAGTGCTCTTATCGCTGCAAGCGATGGTAAAACGGTTGAACCATCTGGGCATTCCTTCATGGTGTGTCGGAGATTTGAATGAACCTGCCATTACCGAAAGGGACGTTTTGGTTGTGGGTTCGGGTTCCGGGCAGTCGGTCATTCCTGTAGCGATTGCAATGAAGGCACGCGAGTACCACGCGAAAATTATCCACATCGGGGCGAACGAAAACAGTCCGCTGAAACCGTTGACCGATATCTTTGTCCGTATTCCGGTGCAAAGCAGAGTGACTCCGCCTTCCTCCCTAACGGGGGACCTCACTCACCGCATGAATCCAAAGATTGTAGAATCAAAACAGATCATGACCAGTCTGTTCGAACAGTCACTCTACATTTTGGGTGATGTTGTCGCGCTCACCATTTTGGAGAAAAAAAATATAACCGCAATCGAAAGTTTATGGAATCTACATGCCAATCTGGAGTGATCTTCAATACCGTACCGCCCGGCTGACAGAGTGGCCGGCTTCCCTCACGCGTATGCCTTGTAGTCTTCATCAATCTCATCCAGCTTGACCGGCCTGTGCTCCTTCGCGGAACGGATTGCGGCCAAGGTCGCACGGACCGCCCGTACCCCCATTTCTCCCGGATAACGGGTGGAAGTTCCCGCCTGCAGACAATCGAGAAAATGGTGGATTTGATTGATGTGCCCCTGACTGTAGTAGGAAATCTCGGAGCGCCAAACATCATCCCCCCCTTCGTCGAACCGGAACCCGACCGGGTCCCTGCCTTCCCTGTGCAGAACGAGATGCTGTTCTCTTCCGCCGC
>CAZJBZ010000438.1:0-3644 GCA_964543975.1 uncultured Spirochaetales bacterium | reverse complement strand
AATGAAAAACCGCGGGATGTGCTTTTTTTCATCCACAACTATTGACAGTATCTCCTTCCATCCTGCGTCTTTTTAACAATGGAAGCCCTGAATCCTTCAGAATATTTCATATAGTTTCGTCTTCCTTGTGACAATTTATGGGCAATTCATTCCTGTAAAAGTGGGGAATTCCTCTTTGCAACTTTGTGTATTAGAAGTTTGCAATAAACACATTAAATGGCATACTAATCATATGCATCTTTTCTATGAACAATATTAATAATAAATATTATTACTTTTTCTTTCTCAATTTTGTAGAAAAGTCTATAATTTCCTACTCGATATCGATAATAGTCAGAATATTTCCCTTTTAATCTTTTTATATTTGGCCCAAAGAATGGATTCTGACGGAGAATCGGATATATGTATTCTGATATCTTTTTGTATATCTTTTTTAATTCAGGCTGTTCTATTTTCTTTGAAAATGTTTCCGTTTCAGCTATTTCAAATGAATTATCCGACAATCTTATACTTTCCTTTTTCTATATCTTTTTCCGCTTTTTGGAACGAGTTTAATAATTCTTCATTTTCTAGTATTTCTACCATTTCATTATCAGTAACAAAACTTTCCTCTGTCAAATATGAAACTGTAGCGTATTCTATAAAGTTTGATATCGAACGCCTTTCTCCTTCTGCTGCTTTTTTTATCAATTTATATGTTTCATCATCAATTCTTATTGTTATCGTTTTTGCCATTTCTTTCTCCCTTATTCTACTATATTCTTTCTTATTCAATTTGTCAATTTTTTGAGTTTATATTTTAAAATCTATTCTTCCGAATCAGTTTCAAATATGGTGAGAAAATTTATACTGCCCATTTTCTACCGGTAGATAGTCTGTTTTAATAATTGTGAATTTCGGGCTTGTAAAAACCAACGAATTCCATATTATCACATTTCCTCTTCTAAAATATTTATTAACATTTTTTTATTTTGAGTTCTATAGATATAATAATCTGAGTCTATTGTCATTATGTCCCGTATTTTTTTCCTTTCTGATATTACCAACAATGAGGCATCCGCTAAATCCATAGGTACTTTTGAATATTTTTCTGATAAATATATAATCCTCTCTAAATCCCCTATCAACATCTCCTCAATATTTATTCCACCTCTTTGGATCCATTTTAAAAAATCTATTTGCGTATTTACATTATAACTAAGCATGTGAGTGGTTTCAGTAATTACTGGCCATGCCGTTATTATTTTTCCCTCATATTTTTTAAGAAAACGTATGACCCTTTCATGATGTTTGTCATTTTTATTAAATAAGGCTATCAGTGGACCTGCATCAATGAGAGTATTTTTCATTGAGTTTTTCCATTACTATCGTCTTATATTTTTCTGATAAGTCCTCTTCATTACTACCGTATTTTCCAAACAGATCTTTTCCCAGATCATAAGGTGATTTTTTTCGTGTATGGTTTTCATAATATACCAATAGTGCTTTCTTTATTAATTCAGATTTTGTTTTCTTTTCCAACTCAGTTAGTATTGATAGTTTTTTCTCCATTTCATCATTTAGTCGAACTGTAGTCATATGCTTCTCCTGGTATTACTTAATGTAATACATACTTCGCATTTATTCAAGTATATTTTCGCCGACATAACGTCCAATTAACCTGCGCCCTCGATCCTGGAGCGAAGCGAAAGAATTCGGCGCGGTTTTTAAGTGAGCGATTAGTGAACGCCTTCCACCTATTCTCTTTGACGATTTAGTATATACACGGCTATCAGCGCCATCGCACCACCGGTAACCGTGTACCATTTCGGAATTTCACCGAGCAACAGAAAACTGAAAAGAAGGGCGAAAGCCGGAATAAGGAAGACGAAATGACTTGCCTTGCGGCCACCAAGGCGGGAGGATGCGAGGAAAAAGATCGATGCAGCGAAGGCCATTGCAAATAGGCTTAGATAAAGCAGGTATATCCAAAACACAAAATCTTGATGAAAAACAATGAGCATATCACCCTTCATAAAAGAAAATGGCAGGCTAAATATTGTCGAAAAAAGATAGAAATAAAACGTATATGCACTAAAATGAACATTCTTTTGCGCATGCCCGTTAATGAGAGTGACACAGGCCCAGACGAGAGACGCCGACAATAGTAATCCGTTTCCAAGTCGGAACATCTCGACGACATTAAACGTCCACAACCGGAGCATGACGCACCCTCCGATAAAACCGAGCAGAAGGCCCAAAGCCGATCGCTTGTTCAGCCGATGTTTGAACAATAGTATGGTCAGCATGTAGGTAAAAATAGGATTCGTGGAGGTAACCAGAACACCGGCTGCTCCCGCAAAACCCAGTTTGACGCCGGTAAAAAAAAGTTGATTATACATGGTGAAAAGAACCGCACCCGCAGCTGACCATAACAGCCCCTTGTATGGTAATCTTATATTTTGCTTATAGAAAAAAATGAGAGGGAACACTGCCGCGGAGGAGATTAAAAACCTGTAAAACACGACTGTCTGTACCGAAACAGAATCGGTTATAAGCTTTGCAATGCTCCAGGCCCCTCCCCAGAACGCCATTGCGCATACAAGAAGGAAAGAGAAAAAGAGTTCGTTCCGTGGTTTCCTATCACTCATACTTGATCGACACCTCTATTCCGCTTTTCTTTTATTACAAAATGAATGAACAGGTTATATAAGCACCACTATTGATTTTGCGGAATTCAATCAATGAAAAAAGAATTGTCTGAAGGTTTTCCCGAAATTACCTCTAAGGAAAATGAAATTCCCAACAGGTCCCTTCATTCGACGATAAGCGGGCATCCCCGTGCAGTTGTCGCACGATATTGTTGATAATCTGCATCCCCAGGCAGGAAGGTTTATGTATATCTATTGTATCAGACATTCCGACCCCATTATCTTTGACTTCTAATTTTATTTTGTTATTAATGCTATTCAAAATAATAAAGATACTCCCTTCCCGTTCGTTCGGAAAAGCGTATTTTGTACTATTTGTAATTAATTCATTGAGCATAATCCCTAAATGGATAGCAAAATCTATCTCAGTGGAAATGTCCTTTTGGAGGTTGAAATTGACTTTGACTGCCGGAACATAAAGATTCTGCCATAATGTCGTAACAAAATCCTGAATATAGTCTCCTAAATCAATATTAATAAGGCCATCAGACTGATGGAGGTATTCATGAGCAGCGGATAGGGCTTGAATTCGGTTTTGACATTTTTCAATAGCCGCGACAGCTGCTTCATCCGTTATTCTGTCATTCTCAAGACTTAATAAACTGGATATCAGCTGCATGTTGTTTTTCGTGCGATGATGCACCTCTCTCAGAAGAAGATCCTTTTCTTGAAGAAGCGCGGTCTTTTCATCTAGTAATTTCGAACTATAGCTTAAACTGTCTTCAAGTTCTTGTGTTCTCGCTTTCACTATTTTTTCTAACACTTTCTCTCGTTCCTGCTGCGTTTCACGCATTTTCGAAACCATCAACCATGCAAGATAGAATATCAGAATCAAACCGATGATCGTGTGTAAAATTCTAAAATCAATAGGTTTCGTTTGGAATAACACTCCCGAGAAAACGCAAATGAAGTAAAGGCTGCCTAAAATTATCGTTTTTAGTATGATCCTTTTTT
>CAZJBZ010000437.1:0-3687 GCA_964543975.1 uncultured Spirochaetales bacterium | reverse complement strand
CTAATATTTCAGCGTTACTACGCCCAAGGCCTTTCCATGGGGTCTGTAAAATAAATTGCATTAAGTTTATGAAGGTATAACATGAAAATAGAGTCTGGAGTCACATTAATTAGAAAATTGTTACAATTTAAGGAATTGAGACCGGTTCCATATTGGCTGTTTGGTTTATCTCACTCAGAAGAAGGTATGGCAAAACGATTAGACGCTTTTTTTGGTAATCGAGATTGGCGAATGGGTGTACACGAAGCATTGGAAGGAAACCACATTGGGTTTGTAAAACAATCCTTCGGTGACGGGACAGCAATAGATACTTTTGGAGTCCTGCTGGAGGAAGGGAATATTGCCCATGTGTTGCGCCACCCAATTGCCAAACCTTCATTGGATGATTTTAAATGGCCTAACCCGGAAGAGGTCATCGACTGGGATTCTTGGAAGAAACATTATGGTAAAGTAAATGATCGCATCCGATTATGTGGTTTTGCAATGGGTTTGTTCGAAAGAAGTTGGTATCTACGCGGTTTTGAAAATATTATGATAGATATGGTTCAAGATCCAGGATTTGTCGAGGATTTGTTGGATGGTATCCTTGACATTCATTTGAAGGTGATGGAGGCGGTTATGTCATTGCACCATCAAAATCTTTTAATCCTGAACCAGTAGAAAATGTCATTGCTTTTCTGGAAACGATTGCAAATCAATAAGTGAACAAGACATAAATAGTAAAATGGGCGGATTTGATATCAATGGATGGAAAATAAGAAGCCCCTCTTAATTTCCCAAGGCTATTACACTCTTGCGATGTAAAAAGATTCATTCTCCTGTAAATTTATCATGAATCCTATTCCGTATTAACATGCACATGAGAATGGAGCTTCCGGAAAGCGTTCGGCGGGATACCTTCCCGCTTTTTAAAAATTCGGCGGAAGTAGCATGGATCGATAAAACCGGACCGCATACCGATTTCATCGATGTTGTATACGCTGTTTAATAGAAGTTTCTTTGCATAACCAATCCGAAACGCGTGAATACTTTCGGTCAGGGTTTCATTATGCACTTCTTTATACACCGTACCCAGATAATTCGGATTATAATGGAGAGCACCCGCAACAGACGATGTACTAATATCCTCATGAAAATGAGTTTGAAACCTCAAACAACATAAGATAAACAAGCATATCGGCTTCAATCTGTTGTAGTTCTTTCGTTTCCTGGGCATCGAGAAACCATCGAAACAGGCTTAATAATCTCTCCTGGTTTTTCACTATTGTATGCTGAGGCACGGTGAATCTTGATATCCCTTCATTTTCCGGGCCCAGACTTTTTCTTTTCAAATCTTTGCTGCCATCGCCGGTTAGCGTAAAGTGGATCCAGTAATATTTTAAATCCGGCGGATACTCATTTGTCCCTCCATGCCTTCGATGAGGAAACAGCAGCAGGGTTTCGCCGGTATTGACTTCAAAAGTTCGGCCGCCTTCCTGAAAATTAAGACAACCTTCGGCAACAAAGATAAGCTCATGCGATTCAATCATCCTTTCTCTGCACGTACCTATTCCTCTTGATATACACAGCCCGCCGTTTTGAGCGGATAACCTAAGAGGAACCGTAATTGTTAATTCCGTGCCGTACATCGCATCATTCAATCATTTTCAATAAGAGGGAACTCGGATATCCGCAGTTTCGCAGAACCATACGGGACCAGTGTAATCTCTTCCGTTGGTTCGTTCGATTGTAACGGGCTTCTGCCGAAACTGCCTGCCCTGTTGTCTTCGATTTTCCAATCGGGTATTTTTTTGCCTTTTACTTGCATCATAATGGGTGGATTAATGTAGGAGAAAGGAACATCGGAAACCTTATCCGGAATAACTTCAATGGATGAATCTAAATTTTCAGTATTCAACGCCACAGCATAATTCCACGACCCCTTCGGGTAGACCTCCCAATCGGAATAGTGTTCATCACCATCGATCCGCTTCCATTCTTCATCTACATGCAATGAAAAAACAAGAGGGCCCCGAGTAATAGAGACCGCCCCCTGGTATCTTCGTTCATACTGCAGTGTCATCGGCAGGGTTAATGCAATTGTGTCACCGTCTTTCCACGTTCTCCGTAGAATGACATAAGTACCGCCGCTTCCTCTTTCCTTTGAACCGTCGGGAAGTGTTATACTGCCTTCTCCGCACCAGCCGGGAATCCGAAGATGTAGAGGGAATTCCACCTCCCGGGACGTCTTAATTGAAAAACCCACTGTCTCGTTAAACGGATAATCGGTTTCTTCGGTGATCGTAACATCAATCCCGTTTATTTTCTGTACTATCTCACAAGGTGCATACACTACTGCCGCTAATCCGCCGTCCTCCGTTCCCATCCATAAGCCTGAGGTAAATTTGGGCCATCCCTGGTGCATGTTTGCCGTACAACAGCCGAAATGGGGCTCCAGCCCGAATATATTCGCATCGGGACCGTTGGTCCAGTGTTTATCGGCTACGGTGCACAGCACCTGATTGGCCTGCTGGTCATACTGATGGACCCACATATCATCGGTAAAGGTCGCCGGGAGCGCATTATAGGTGATTTGTTCTAAGCGGTCTGAGAAAAAGGTATCTCCGAACGATGCAATGATATTTTCCAGTGAAAACATATACTCCACAACCGCACACAGCTCCGTGCCACGAGAAGGATCTTTTCCTGCCAGATGTTCATCCCCGGAAAAAACCCCGGTTACTTGTCCATGGAATTTATCCAAGTTTATGATAGCACGGTAAAGGGACTGCAGATACCGTTTGTCACCCGTTTGTCTATACAGTACGGCAAACGACTTCAAAGCCATGGCATTATTAACCACATGCGTTTCCAACTTTATCTCATCGATAGGTTGAGCATTTCTGTATTTAAAGTGGATAAAATGATCGTTCCAGTCATATCCCTGCGATGCTACCTTTTCTACAAGCTTTAGCAGCCACGACTCTCCGGTATGCTCGAACAGCCAATGGATCGAAATAACCAAATCCGCCCAACGGAACTTTCCCCATTGAAAGAGGGGGTGATTATCCAAATTCTTTTGCAAAAACCGCATGAAGCGTAGCATAACATCCAAAACCCTTTTATCTTCCGTTACACCGTAGTATTGCGTAAGGGTTTTAAAAACGATGAAAACAGGCCAGTGATCATGCAGGTCCTGGGTGAATTCACTTTTTACAGGTCCGATCCATCCGTCGGAATGTTGATTTTTAAGGAAAGCTTCCACCCATTTTGCTGATTTCCGCATAAGCATTTCATCACCGAGTAAATAGGCCAGCGGCAGCAGTCCGTCCACATAATACGGTCCTCTCTCCCATCCCTCTATAGTGCCTCCCAACCACATATTGTTGTCGCTCAAGTCGTCCCAGAACTCATCAATATGTCCCGAAAGTCCGTCTGCTTGGGTCCGTAACTGGTTCTTCAGCCAGCCCTTCGGCTTGACTGCTCCTAACGGTAAAAATGAAAATTTCTGTTCTTTTAATTTATTCATATATGATGCTAACCTCTATAAGGAATCATTATACAATGTTACAGCCTGATTTATCGCCCGTATATTTGCTATGGGCGTCTCCGGCATAATCGTATTGTCCGGACACGCAATATACCCTCCATTGAACGAACCTAACGTTTCAACAGTTTTTATAAGGTATTGATAAATCTCCCCGGGGC
>CAZJBZ010000436.1:0-3694 GCA_964543975.1 uncultured Spirochaetales bacterium | reverse complement strand
AGTTTTTTTATTCCTAAAATTGTTAAATCATCAAACTGTTCATCTTCTTTTAGATGAGAGAAGTGAACATACTCATCGACTTCGTCCGATGCGACCGGATTACTAAACAGATCATGATACTGTCTAAAATGTTTCTTTAAAAACTCATCTATTTTGCGGTCAACGGTGACCCTGTCCTCGGGGCCCGCCTGAGGATCAGGGTAGATTCTAAAAACCTTCTCCACCGATACCATTGCCAGAACCGCCTCTTCAACCGAATCCCCACAGGCGGAAAAATCGAACACCAATTCACCTCCACCCGCGGGATCGTGATACTTCGTCAGCCTGTATATACGTTTATTGAACACGGCATTGATAAATTCGTAAATTCTCGGTATTCCTAATTCCTCGAACTCGCTCCCTTTGACATGGTTGCCGTGGGTTTCTCCCTCTCCAACAGATTCCTCATTGCAGACGGTAAGGTTGAAGGAGGAATCACGGAATTTTCGCTGCGCCTCTTCAATACCGTCGGTAAAGAGAAAAAGGGTATCGCCCTGCTTCAGACTGTGCTTAATCTGCGTAAATCCTGACTGCATTTCCACCAACATGGAGGGGAAAACGCCCGCCGCGGGAGATTCGGGAAGCACTTTCTGCATCATCTCTTTTGATCCATTATCGTACATATGGACGATGTTGTCCCCCGCGTTACAGAAATGGCAGGCACCTGTTTCCACATTTATGATTACCACGATCAATGCCGCGAATCTTCCCTTAAAACCGCGTTCTTCAAGCAGATCGTTCATATTGTAGACCAATTTCTCGAGATTAATGCCCTCTTTCGACAGGGACCAGTTACGAAAATAATTGAGAAAGATTGTGGCCACTTCCACCATGATAAGAGAAGCCGGTACTCCCTTTCCGGCAACATCACACTTGATAACGGCGTAGTGCTTGTCATCGAGCTTTCTATAATCGAAATAGTCCCCTGAAACCCCTTTCGCGCCCTCATAATATCCGAAAAATGATATCTTATCGTGCTCTTCTTTTCCGGTAGTTAATTTGTTACCGGTACCGTCTTTTTCTAGGGGGATAAACATCTTCTGTACTTCCTTACCGACGATCAAATCCTTATTTGCCGCCGCCGCCTTCACCAATCCCTGCGTCATTTGGTTGACGGTATCGGCCAAGGCTGAAATCTCATCACGGCTTCGAACGTGAATGGAATGGCCCCGCAATGCCTCCTTATCCTCCGTGTCCCGTATTTTTTCCACTCCATGGACCAACCGTGTGATAGGAATTATCATGATCGTTGCGAAGAGAATGGCCCCGATAATCCCCACTCCGATAGCGATCGTGGCGATAATTCCGGTCGTAATTATCAGATCCTGTCGTGACTCCTCAATTTCCGCAAGGATTCTCTCGGTGGAAACACCCACGCGGACCATTCCTCGGAAGTATACCTGTTCACCTCGTCTCGCGTAGACGACCGGTTTATAAAAGATATACCGCCTTTGATTCGGATCAAGCTGTTCTTCCCGGAAAGCGGGAACACTCGATACAACATCCCCAATCTTTAAGAGTTCTTGATTGACCCTGTTCTCCAGAGTGGAGATCTCCTGCTGATATTCCTGAAGCAGCCGCGCCGATTCATCGTCATCCCTTCGTGCAAGTTCAACTGCCTGTTCACTTAATCTATCCAACTCTTCATTCATCCGTGCCACATTCTCTCGGGCCCTTTCATTGATCATATTCGCTAACTGGTCCGCCTCCTCCGAGGCCATATCCTGAATGCGAGTTCGACCTAAGGTCAACTCTTCTCCTTCAATCTTTTCCGTTATATTCGGGTCATCGGTTGCCCAAATGTAGTCAAACTGTTCCGCGTCGACTTCACCTTGACCGGTAATAGTGGCGTAAACAGCATCCTCCATCGCGGTCCGCTGCGACAGGACTGCATCCAGGCCCAAAACATCCTTTCTCGGTAAGTTCTCACGTGCTCCCGCGGCAAGACTTTCCAAAAGCACCTCGGTCTGTTGTCGCAGACCTTCAGCCAAATTCTTACGCTGCGTTTTAATCATGAAGTTTCCTAAATAGAGAGAAACCCCAAGGACGACAGCGATAATGATGGCGGTTATGAAAAGGGTAAACTTTATTCGTAAACCCATTCCTCTTTTTCTCATCATTTTTAACCTCACTCTCTTTTTCTGCATCGGTATTTCTCGTTTTCCGATCAATACCTCCGCTTCCATTTTCATTGCCAGTCCTTCTCGTGCCAGCTGTCCTACTTTTAGAGCGGAAAAGAGAACAACAGCGGCAAGAAAACTGAGAACTATCCAAAGGACAAGATCGTTTATGGAAATTGAAAGCGGTGTTTCTTTCAACTTTTTCCATTCATACCCGATCCTCGTACGGAAATCTCCGAACTTGACCGCGCCTGAGGATTCCAGCTTTACGAAAGGACGCGTAAAGTAAAGACCGCGTTCCGGGTGAATTACCCCTACCCGATAAACGCCTTCATCGACATCCTCAAACTCCGGTCCGACGATAAGTCTGTCGTTTACCACTCTGAAAAGCCCTAAATCACGCGGAAAGACGTAATCGAAAGGTCTCTCTCCGTCTCGGTCCAGAATAACCGACTCGATCAGGCCGCCGACGGCAAACCCCCTACCCCGGATTTGCATGCTTATCCGGCCTAAATCATCACTCGGGGCCGAAACATCGGTGATATAGGTTACCGGAATATATTTGTCCATCTTGAAGAAGATCGTTTCCGGTTCACCGGCATTCCCGACGGTATCGATTGCCCGTACCGTCAATGCCCAATAGCCGTTGTCCCGGTTCCTGAAGGAGTATTGTGGCTGATTGAGCAATACACTGGCGGGCGGTGTTTGGAGAAGCGTTTCATCCCGTGTAAACTCAGCCTCCAGTGAGCCTAAATATTGCAGTGAATAACTGTAACCGCCTACCTGTTCACCCTCCTCCGTAGGTTTCCAATTAAAGGTGAAAGTGTTGGAGCGAAGATAGCCGTCATCATCCCGAGGAGGAGGAACAAACTCTACGGGCCCCGGTGGGGTTGTATCTCGAATCACACCGATCGTTGCGGTTTCCGACCAATTTCCCGCGTAATCCTGAGCTCTTATATGAAAATACCAATCACCGTCTTCATCCGCCGTAAGACTCTCCCTTCGTACATTCTGCAGCACCATGAGACGTTCGGGCGGTGTACCGTCAGGGTCCTTGTCCCAGGAATAACTGAATCCGGCGATACCGGAGCTGTCCCGGGGAAGATCCCATCCTATGGAGTATGCGTTTCGGCTGTACCTTCGACCGGCGGCAAAATCCAACGGTTGAGGAACAGGAGGCCGCGCCGTTTGGTCCGGTTTTAAAAGAATAAGTCTTGACCTCTCCCCGATTCTGTTCTCCCATGCGATATAAAGCTCACCATCGCTTATCACCGGACGGGGAAAAAGAGAAATCCCCGGCATTCTGCTCAAATCCCTCTCTTCCCAAAAAACTCCGCTCTTGTCCGCAAGAATGACATGCTCTTCACCCGCCCGATCATCAAACCAGAGGAGGTAAACATAATCCCGTAGAGAGACAATTTGCGGGTAGTTACAGTACCGTCCACCTCCCGTTACCCGGTCCGGTTCGGTAACATAGTTACCCTCTTCATCAAGAGTTGCGTAGTATATTTGAGGATTTTCTCTCCTGTAGCTTC
>CAZJBZ010000435.1:0-3714 GCA_964543975.1 uncultured Spirochaetales bacterium | reverse complement strand
AGGCCTTTGACATGTTCAGCAGCACCTTCGCCGCTACCTGTGTCCCCCCTCTGTTCTTCTGCTTCAGCGAGTTCAAGGCGATCGAGAAGCCTTCAATCGCTTTTTCAAACGCCCCCCGCAGATAGGCGACGTTGCCCATATTCACCGAGGCACTAAGGTACTCTCTATTGTAGGAGAGTGCCTGCCGGAACGCCTCTTCCGCCATTGCGTACTGTTTGAATTGCGCGTAGGCTATCCCTAACTTATTATAGTTGCGTGCTCCCGGTTTTTGTTCTGCCTCAGCCTTATAGTCTTTCACTACGTATTCGACCAGTTTCCCGACATTCTGCTTAAAGTTGGCGACGATCTGCTCCTTTTCACCATACTGCAGACCCAAATCGGTCTCCTTCAGGCCGACCGGTCTGTAGGTCTGTTGCGCCTCTCGGGTTATATACACACCTCGCCTTTCGGGTTCGTTGTCGAATTGCCGATACGCCTCTATCCCCTTTCGCCACGCTTCGAGAAAACTGTGCTTGCCCACCATCGTTATTTCCACCGGTACCCACAACTCTCCGTCGATATTGATCGTCATCTCCCTCTCAGGATGCACCGTCGCAAACTCCCGTACCGGTACTCCCGTGTTGAATCCCGCATAGATATGGCCGGGCACGGTAATAAAACCGCTCTCGATCCCCACCGTTTCCAACAGGCTGCAGTAGAGTACGGTAAGGTCGTCGCAGTCGCCGGTGATCCGTTTCAAGGTATCGCGGGGAAGACTTATGGAATCCACCACCATGGGGTTGTCCTGGACCTCGGTGAAAGGGTTTCTGGGATCGACCTGGTAGAGACAGCCTAAGACATTCAGTGCTTCGAATATCTGCATTCCCTCCTGCAGTTCTTTACTGAAACCGGGAACTATTTCTTCCTTACAAGTTTGCCGAATAAAGCTGGTGTAATTCCGCAAGGCACTGTCCGCCGGGGTTATGAATGAGGCGACTTTCCTATCGTCATCCCAGGTCAAAGCGGTCTTATCATGCAAATCGTAGGTAACCGATTGTCGCTGTTCGGCGGCCCTGCCTTGGGATGTGTAGGTGACAATGACCTCTCCTGTAAGCGGAGTGACCCCTTCGATCTTAAACACCTCATCGTTAAATGTGGCAAACAAGTCGATCTCTTTGGATTCTCCTCCGGGAAGCTCCTCCAAGGTTTCCGCCGGAGTGGGAGAGTCCATATAGCCCGGCTGAAAAAACGATATATTGACATCCCTCACCGGCTGTTTTTCTTTGTTTGTGAATACCAATGTGCCGATTGGATTTTTGGTATAGTAGCTCTGCATCGCCGAGAAGAGAGAGGGAACTTCGATCGTGTCGAACCGAAGGCTTCGGATGACTGCCTGAGGACTGTCGGGGTCTCGGCCAAAGCGGAAATGGGCCCCGAAACCGATGCTGAAAATAAAACCCTCAAACTGTTTTAAAACGGCCAGCGAACCCAAATATTTCACATTGGGATGGACCTCGATGTTGAAATTGTAGCTGGGATTAAGGCAGATTTTCGCGCCGGCCTGCACGAACCAGTTAGGATTTCCCACAACTGTCCCTGTAGGGTCCAGATTTGAGAAAATTGCCTCGGAAACGCCGCCCATAACATCAGCCCCCACCTCGAACTCTTTGGTGAAGCGGTGTGCCACAACCATACCTGCGCCTCCGAAAACATGCAGGTGGTCCCAGCGTTTCGGCTCCGTTTCATCGAGAGAGTCGAACTGCATAATACCTCCTTCAGCTGCCACTTGCAGGAGCGGCAGGGGGGGGATGGGCCACCTGACGTTTCCGGTTATTTCGAAAACATTAAAGTTATTTCCGTACTCGCTAAAGGGGGTGAGCATCTGATACTCCACGCCTAACGAAAGCGGGAACCGATAATACCGATTAAAGTTTTTCTTCTCTTCCTGGGAAAAAACAACGCATGTGAAGTACATGGAGAAGAGGAGTAAGAAAAAAAAGAGGCATCCTCGTTTCATAACGCTTCTCTCCTTCTTAAAAAAAGTTTTCGGTCGTATAAAGTGGTGTTTACACATAAGGTATGGTGTAGTCGGTGCGGTTAAAAAATATCGGACTTACTTTTTGAAATGCATTATACCCGTTCTCAAGATAGACAATTTTTATATACACATTGTAATACAAAAAAAAGAACTTCGCAAGGGAAAAATTGTATACTCAAAAATTCATAAGATGAAATAAATCGATAAAAAGCTTTTTTCTAAAAAGTGGTTTATAGCAATTGCATAAATTATATTTTTTCACATTTCAAATTTTTAACCGCGTGTTGACACCTGCTGTCCGTTGCCGTACGATGCTACAGAATCAGTGAAAGGGGGAACGGTATGGATTTTCAATGGGGTCTGTCAATCGATTTGGGAGTCATCGGGAATCGAACTACCGGTACACCACCAGGTGGCACCACTGTATCATCGTCTCCTAGGAGCACGATCCCGTTTTTGTCGGGGAGTCGGTCCTGACCGGAAGCGTGCGTCGGACGATCTGCATCTAAGCAACAAAACCATCGGAATGGAATACGGGGACGAGTATATCCATGAGGTGTCCTACAGGGAGCTTCGGGAGATCGAATTGATCGAGGGGCTCTGCCGGAAAGCGGGTAGAGTGCTGGAGAAGGGATGGCGAAGCACCAAACCGGGGGTGACCGAACGGGACGTGCACCGGGTGATCTGGGAAGAGTTTGTGAAAGAGGAATTGTTCGACGCGCCGGGAAGATGGCGGCTGGGCATCGATTTTCCGCGTGACGTCTTCCTCTGCGGTTAGACAGGTGTTCTTCCGTACCGCGGGGAACCCCTCACTGCCGTTCGCGCTCATCTAAAAGACGGTTCAGCTTTGTTCTGTAGTAGGTAAAATTGTCCCAGGAGACGTCCGGGGAAATACCGTGATCACCATGGGGGATGTATCCGCCGTAGTTTAAGAGTTCCTCGACATCAGCTAAGAGTTGATCGATTTTCTCAGGTCCCTTGGCAATGCCGTGTTTCGATACTCCGCCTAAAATCTGCAGGTCGGGAAAGTTCTTCCGAACCTCTTTGACCGTCATCCCTCCGATGTTCTCAAACGGATAGAGTCCTGTTACCCCTGCTTCGAGGAAGAGAGGAATGAGCTCTCTGCAGTCTCCGTCGGTATCCACAAGGATGGAAGCGACTCCCTTGCTTTTTACAAAGTCGGTGATTCGTTGGTAGCAGGGGGTCATAAACTCCTTAAAAACGGCCGGAGAGACCATCGACCCCTTTCCGAACGACATGTCTTCCCAGATGTGGACCACATCGATATCGACCTGTGAGAAGACCTCCTCCCACAAGGCTATCCAGAGATCGGTGAAATGTCCGATAATATCCTTTATCAGCGCCGGTTGCTCGTAATAACCTAGAAAAAGATTTTCATAGCCTAACAGATGGGCAAGGGTGCCGAATATGCCGATGGGGTATCCCCCTAACGCGAGGGGATAATCCCGATCCCGGTACCGGGTGAGCAGCTGCCGCCAATTTTCGGGGAACCGTTCGGTAACCGCATCGAGTCGGAGCCGCTCTTCCCGTATCTTTTCCCAGCTTTCCCGGTCCGTAATCGGCTAAGCCATTCCCGCGGGGATGACCCCTTCCTCTTTTTGATACCGCCGGGTCACTCCGTCGATGTCGGTGCAATCGACATACTTCTCATCTTCATTGAGGACGGCGGGTTCGAA
>CAZJBZ010000434.1:0-3718 GCA_964543975.1 uncultured Spirochaetales bacterium | reverse complement strand
GCGTAATATCCGTACTCATCTTTTTCTATAACAATACTTACTTTGTAGGACATCGATTTACCTCACTGATACCATAACTATACTAAAACTAAAAAATAAACAAAAACACCCCCGTCATACGTCCATGTGTTCCGGGGGCTGGAATCTCTACAATGAGAAAAAGCCCGCTGCCAGGACGGCAAGGGCTTTTTCGATAAGGGGAATTGGGCCAAGCGTTTTTATGCCGGAATTGGTAATTCACTGTATAGCTCTACGATTTTAATTGTCTCACGTTTTTTAACTTCTGCATATTCGCTCATATATAGTACGAACCTGTTTTACCTGGTACGCCTTTGCAAGATTGTTTTTCTTGACGTTTTTATCTCACAAGCTATCTGATTTTTACATGGAACGATTAGAACAACATTCAAAAGCAGTGCCCGATGCAATCCATATTGCCATTGCTTGTACTCATGAGGTTGATTATCTCACTAACACTCAATCCGTTTTCATGAATGTGATCTTCAAGCTCTTCAGTGTTTTAAACGGTTGTACGGTAGAAAACATATTCAAAATCCAGGCAGGGAACTCATCACCCGGATTAGCGTTTGCTTCATAAACAATTTCTGTTTTTCCTGTTCCAACTGAATGTAAGGTAATTTTTGCTTCCGCTTCCTTAATTGGGATGTACTGCGTATTCTCTATCAGAGTTACATACTTTTCTTTTTCTGATTCCGATATTGAGTTGAATGAAATAGCAGCATTCTGTTTATTTTCATTAAAAGTATATGCGGCAGAATATATTCCATATCTGTCTTGAAATGGCCACGGTAAATCGATGACAACATAGACGATTTTGATATCATCACTGAGCGAATCAATTAAAACGCTCTCTTTGCAAAATGCATACCAATCTGTCCATGTAGATATATTAGTCATATAGTTAAAAACAGTTTCTATTTGTGCGTCAAGAATGCAATCAGCTTTACATTCATCGAGTGCACTGCCTTGAACATTTCTGGTTCTTACGATAATTCCCTGGGCTTTTTTTCTAACTATCCAATCTCCTGAATCCGCGTAAGTGCTTTGAATGTATATAAAAAAACATAAAAAGTAAAAAAAAGAAAAAACGATTTTCAAAAATCGTCCGCTGTTCATAAATTGCCGTGATTCCATTGCTCTTCTCCTCTGCTCAGTAATCGGTGCGCGGAGGGCACGACAGCTATTCCTCCTTTTGCCGTACATCGTAATTCGGAAGGAAGAGACCGTCCGACGTTGTAGGATGCGTCTATTGCGTCATCTAAGGTGATCCTGTTAGGATATCCTCCGCATATTAAATCTGCACAAATGAAGGCGTTGGCTGCCGCAGCCGCATTTCTCGTATGACAAGGGATTTCGCAGCCTCCTCCTACCGGATCGCAAACGGAACCCATTGTATTCTGCAGAGCAACCGACGCGGCATCGATTGCCTCCTTAATGGGTCCCCCGAATGCTTCGACAACCGACGCGGCAGCCATGGCTCCGGCCGCGCCGATTTCTACTTGGCAGCCGGCTTCTTCGGCGGCAAACGTTGCCCGGTTTGCAATAAAAAGACCGATAAGACCCGCGGCGAATAACACTTCAACTATTTTTTCTCGGTCTAATTGGTACTCTTCTTCCATTGTTTTTACGACACCCGGTAATACACCCGCCGATCCGCCTGTCGGTGCCGCGCAAACGATTCCTCGACTGTTGCATGTATGCATGACCGCTAGCGCCCGAACAGCCGCTTTGCTGGGGAATCCCCCAAACGGGAGTGGCCCTTCCACGATAGATTTATAAACACGACCGGCATGTGGATGCAGCCACGATAATTTTACGGAATTATCATCAAAGCCACTCTCCATAGAACGGCACATCACTTCATATCGTCTTAACATTTCCTTCGATACCTCTTCAGTGGTTCTACCAAGAATCTTTGATTCATACAGTACCCCCACCTTGCCCAAGGAAAGATTTTTCTTTTCGGCGTATAACAAAGCCTCTTCAGCCGAATGAAAAATCGGCTCTCCCACTATCGGAAAAAAGACCGGAGGAGCAAACCATACATGTCTGATAACCTCATTCGATCTCAGATCATTAATAAAGTGATTAATATCATTTTCATTATCGCTTTTTACAATTATCAGGTATAAATATTTTTTTTCAGCTTTTTGAATAATGGTATAATCTTTAATTAATGAACTATTGGCAGTTAGAACGGAGTGCAGTGTTGCTTGGTTTTTCTCACTCCGCTCTACTTCGATAAAACAGTCGAATTGTTTTCCCGTAAGGGCCATCGGCCATTCGTTGATTTGAAATATCTCTATTAATCCTCCCCCGATCGATTTAGCCCAGATGGTGACACTCGCTTTACCTGCCAGTTCAATTTTCATCGTATTTGGATGCGGATGAAACTGAAGCGGTTCAACGATAAAATTTATTTCCAGAGATTGTGCGATTACTTCGACAGAGGAATCGTAGCGGGCATCGAGCATGTCCCAATCGAGCAGGCCGGCACAGAAAGCCTTATCGACTCCAAGAGGAAGATAGGTAGGAGCATACGATCCGCTCGGATCAAAAACGCAACGCACCGAATCCGGCAGCCCACCGTAAAGGCTTCTGCAAATTCGGCCTATTCCATAGGCTCCTGCCGTATGGGAACTTGATGGACCGCGCATGATAGGACCGATCACATCATTGAAAATTGAATGGGGAAGAGAAGGATGTTTCATTATTTGGCTCCTCACGGTTATAACTAGGAAAAAACAGTGTCAGTATGCCCAATTTTTTTTACAGGAACAATACACGTATGATACATCTCTCGATATGCGTATTTACCTCCTGATGTACGATCTTTTATGTTTCAAAACGTTCATCCCGGAGAGTATTTTCTCTATACGGTTTTTCATCTGATTTTCGACACTTTTTCATATGAGTGGAAAGATATTACTTCCCTCTACCCAAGGCAATATAAAAAACATCTGTAGACAAATAAAAGTGCATCGAATAAACTTCTTTGTTAAGGGGGATCTATGACAGACAAAACATGTTCATCTCTGACGGCCTATTGGAGCCATACAGGTAATACGAAGCAAGTTGCCGAAACAATTCATTCCACATTAGAAGGTTCTGGAATCACCTCTACAATCGCAGAAATTAATTCGAAACTGGAGTTTGACTTTTTCGACTACAACCTAATTTTTGTCGCAGCTCCCGTCTATTCCAATCTACCGCCGCCCGTTGTCTCCAAATTTCTAAATAGGAGTAGGAACAAAAGTGGTAACGTTGTCGCTGCTGCTCCCGAACGTCCCGGACATTTTGCCGTCCCAGTCTGTACGTACGGTGGCGGACATACCGGTATTCGTGAAGCAATTCCCGCGCTAAAATATATGGGACAGTTTCTTGAACACATTGGTATTCGAGTGGTCGACGAATGGGCCGTTGTCGGTATTTTTCGCGGTGTTGATGATGACAAATACAACAGCGATGGTCGTATCGGGGATATTCGTCATCGACCCGATGAACGTGATCTTGAAGAGGTACGGGGAAAAGTTACCGGATTACTCCACCGGCTGCAATTTAAGCTGCCGGGATTAGGTCCCGACTAAAGGGCTGATCGGCATTATACTTGACACTACGCCCCTGTTTTGTTATATATGTGACTACGTTTTTATTTGCCGCGCCAGTGGTATAATGGCTATTACCTCAGCCTTCCAAG
>CAZJBZ010000433.1:0-3721 GCA_964543975.1 uncultured Spirochaetales bacterium | reverse complement strand
CCAATGGACGATAGTTTGAAAGATACTATTAAAAAAATGAAAAAATTCCTCTCAACTGCTCGAAAAACTCTACAAAAGCTCGGGTACACGGTTGTCGATGTAAAAACGTCGATTTCCGATGCCTGTAATCACCGGTTTATGGCCAATTCAATTCCATTTGTTAATAAAGAAACCGGACAAAAAACAGTACTGATTCCGGAATATGATAACATGACCGAATATGGCTATGATTTGTACTGCCAAAATCGGGCACTGTTCACCTCCCTTGGGTATGAACTCATTACAATTCCAACGGCTGTCGATGCTCTCAACGGAGGACCACACTGTTTGATGAATGTGATCAGGTAATTTTACCTCTCAAATATCCATATAAATTCCGTTTGTGCTAGGAAGCCAAATCAATTGAGACAATTGCAAAAATCACCATTATAATAGTATTGAAAAAATTAAATGTTTATAATATAAGTAATTGAAATTTTTGCAATTGTCACATAGCTTTATTTTGCAAGAAGCTCAATTATGATGTTGCCTATCAGGAGTATGAACGGGAATGGCCCCCAAAATATTCATCGTAGATGATGAGATGGTTTTGAATCTTAGCACCAGTCATTTTTTAGAAGAAAACGGATATAAAACCACTATCATTACTTCCGGGGAACAATGTCTTAATACTTTAGCAAAGAAAGATATTCCTGACGTGATCTTGATGGACATAAATCTTGGGGAAGGAAAGATGGACGGTTCCCAAACCACGAAAAGAATTTATGAAACGTACGATATACCCGTAGTGTTACATTCAGCTTATACGGACAAAGAGACCATCGGAAAAACCAGAGACATGACTAAATACGGCTATGTACACAAAGTTCCGGGCAATGAGCAGTTTATTTTAGCTACAATCGAAATGGCCCTCAAGATAAAACGACAGGAAAAACTATATCGAGAACTTTTCTATAATACAAACGATGCGATTTTTTTACATGAACTGCTGGAGAATGGGAAGCCGGGAAAGTTTATAGAAATTAATGATATCGCTTGTCTGATTGCAGGGTACAGCAGAGAAGAATTGCTGACCATGGGGCCCCCGGATATCAGCGGTAATGATGAAAAAAATATACTCCGAATAATGGATGAACTTCAGAAAAATAAGCGTTATATGTTCGAAAGCAAACTATATTGTAAAAACGGAACATCCCTTCCGGTCGAGACAAGCTCCCACCTTTTTTTCTTGGACGGTAGACAAATCGTTCTGTCTTCAGTACGGGATATTTCCTTACGCAAGAGAGCCCGGAATGAAGTTAGGGAATCCGAAGAGCTCCATAGAACTACATTGAGTAATATATCGGATACTGTTTTTTTAACTAATGAAGAAGGGGCATTTGTCTATATATGTCCCAACGTACATGTCATATTCGGATATACGGAGGTCGAAGTCGAAAGGATGGCCTCTATTGATCGATTGTTCGGGGACCGTCTGGTAACAACGAGCGATCTCGATAAAAATGGTGAAAAAAGAAATATCGAAAAAACAATAAGAGACAATTTTGGAAAAGAACATGTACTCCTTATAAACGTAAAAAGAGTTGCAATTAAAAAAGCGACTCGTTTGTATACCTGCAGAGATATAAGCGGCTTGCGGCAGAAAGATCGTGATCTACAAAGAAGTGAACAGATGTATAGGGAATTGTCCAATCACCTTCAACATATAAGGGAGGAAGAAAAAGAATCGATAGCGCGCGAAATCCATGACGATTTGGGGCAATCTTTGACCGCTCTTAAGATGAATCTAATAATGATGGATAAATACCTACCAAACTTGGAAGGCTGTAAAAATGAGGAGGAAATATCCACCATAACTGCTGATATGAAATCGATATTGGAGAAAACTAGTAAGAGAGTGAGATTTCTCGCACAGAAACTTCACCCACCCATTTTGGATACACACGATGTGTTTGAAGCAATCGAATGGCATATTCAAGAGTTTCAGGACCAGTTTGGAATTCCAATCGAATATCATAATACCTGCCGAACAGTACATCTGGAAAAGGAAAAAACACTTGCACTTTTTCGCATAGTGCAGGAAGCGCTCACAAATAGTGTGCGCCATGGGAATCCTGAAAAAATCGATGTGTTCGCCGAAGAAAGCTGCAATTCACTCACAATTACGATAACGGATGACGGTTGCGGGTTCGAACCAAAAAAACATGATTTTTCCAAATCATACGGTTTGTTTGGTATGCATGAACGCGCTAAGCAGTGCGGTTGTTCGCTCTCTATAGAGAGCGAACCGGGCACGGGAACAACGGTGGTTGTACACGTGCCTCAGGAGGAAGAACATGATACGGGTCATAATCGCGGATGACCATCCTCTTATCCGCGACGGATTCAAAAAACTGTTAACTACCGAAGACGATATTTCTCTGGTGGGCGAGGCCGAAAACGGCGCGGAAGTACTTTCACTGATAAACGAAACCTCCCCGGACGTTTTAGTTTTAGATATCGGTCTTCCTGATAAAAACGGCATGGATATTCTCGAAGAGATTCAAACGTTGGACCTTCATATAGGCATACTCGTATTGAGTATGTATCCTGAAAGACGTTTTGCTAAGCGTGCATTCACGAGCGGAGCTGCCGGTTATCTCACAAAAGACACCGCTCCTGAAGAATTGGTAGGGGCCATTCGAAAAATCTATTCCAGCGGGCACTATATGACGGGACCTTTAGCTGAGTTAATCGCGGAGGATTACCAAAAAAAAATCGAAGGTGAACCGCATGAAAACCTTTCCCGCCGGGAATATCAAATATTAATTTCTATAGCTGAAGGAAAAACGATAAAAGAGATCGCATTCGAACTATCGTTAAGCATAAATACCGTTAATTCATACAGAAAAAGACTTCTGCAGAAAATGGATCTCGACACTAATGCCCAACTAATCAAATACGCGTTGCGTCATAACCTAATAGATTAATGCGTTTTCATTTTCATCCCCCAAAAGAGCGATGTCTGACGCATAAAATGTGGCATATAAATCACACAAAATGTGACATACACCCCACCCTCCTCCTCTTAAATTGTTAATAATTAAAAAACACAGAGGAAGATAAATGATAATGATCTACCTTTATTGTAGCTGATTATCCGGATCTTCCGTGCAGATCAAGGTAAGGAGAAACTTATGAAGTCGAATAACATTTCGTTTTTAAAGAGCATTGGGGGCAAGATCATGCTTATAACGGCAGTGATCGTTGTTCTATCTATCGGTATCGTTACCGTCCTCTCTGTGCTGCAATCTTCCGCAGCGTTAATGGATTCGTCATACGGACAGTTAACGGCCATACGCGAGATCAAGAAAAACCAAGTTGAAAGCTATTTTGCTGAGCGGGAAGGAGATATGGGTGTACTCATGGAGACGGTCGGCACCTTACGGCAGGAGGCTTTTGCGAAACTCGAGGCGATTCAAGAATTGAAGAAATCGCAGCTGGATGATTATATGGAGACTTTACGTTCCCAGCTGAAGATCGTAAAAGATGATCCTTATGTCGCTAACGCGTTGATAGATTTAGACACGGCTTATGAAACAGGCGGCAACAGGGTGGATACGTCCGGATGGCGCACTGCGGCCAACAGATATGATGACCGTATGCGTGATATTATGAATGATAATCAATGGTATGACTTTTTTCTCATACATACCGATGGTGATATCGTCTACACGGTGAC
>CAZJBZ010000432.1:0-3728 GCA_964543975.1 uncultured Spirochaetales bacterium | reverse complement strand
ACCATCCGAAAGAAAGCAGCCTCCTTTAAAGAGTCTGGTAACTGTCAGCGTATTGTATTGTCCTATGTTAATCATGAAACATTGGCCTCGTTCGAAAGAGGGCTATGCGGCAATCGGTTTGAGCCGTACAGTGTAAAAATATACTATACGGCAGAATGGTTGTCTACAATTAGGACGGCAAACCTAAAGAAGCGTCTGCTGACGGTCCGCTCTATTGACCCGGCCACGGATCGATAATCCGGAGTCCGCCCGTACTGTTGGCCAAGAGAATATAGTCTTCGTATCGGGCGACACCCATGCAGTCACTACCCGTTTTGTAGGTCCCAATGAGAATTGGTGTCATCAGATTCGATACATCGAGGACGCTGAATGCGTTTTTATGTGCCGAAAACATAAATCCACCGAAAGAAATAGAATCGTAGGCGATTGCGGTTTCTCCCGGATAGTAGTGCGTGAAATCCAGTCCACCCACAGGGGTAGGATTATTGGGACTTGTAACCAGATACGTTTCTATCTTTGAATCCTCTCCGATCATGAGGAAATGACCGCTTTGGAGTACCGAGTGCGGTGTATTGCTGAGGTTTGCTTTCCCGATACGGGTAGGCGAGCTCTTATCGGTTATATCATACACGTTTACCGAATTGTTTCCGTCCGCTAAATAGAGATAGGTGCCCTCGAGTCCGGAAATGTTCGATTCAATGTACATCCCCTTTGCGTAGGTCGTAGGTATAGTAGTCACAAGAGACATGTTTTGGGGGTCCGAAATGTCGATTACATACAATCCGGAGGTCCCGGCCGAAACATAGATGTAATTGCCCCACAGCAGCAACTCCTGTGGTGTCCCGCTTAAGGAGAGACTGTCTATTCCTGAAGGAGAGGCGGGATCGGATACGTCTATCAAATACAGCCCGTCCGAACCATCGGCGAGCAGACAGTAACCGCTTGCAGCAAAGACGGCTCTGGCATCGGATGTCGGGTACCAACCTTCTATGGAAGGATTGGTAATATCGGCAAGGTCAGCGATAACCAAACCTTCCTGGCCCGCAGCAATATATGCGTAGTGACCGTCGACAAACACATCGTTTGCAGAACCACCGTAGTCCATGGGCACACCGTTGTCCAACGCTTCCGGCAAGGCCTGGTTGGTCAAATCCAACGTATAGAAAAAGGGCTGGCGTTTATTAGCCAGCAGGTACATATAGCCTTCCTTTGCGGTAATCGCAAAGTCAGAAACCGACCAGTTGCTGTATCTGCCGGAGAGATACGGATTTGAAACAGTGTCAAGGTTAATAATGAGAATTTCGCCCTCTACGGCGAGTAACAAATAGCCATAATGGATTTTCATGTCATTAATCATAAAAGAGCCGCTTATCTCCGAGATGATTTTTGCCTTTTCCGCCAACGGAGAATTTTTATCGGAGATGTCGACAATCTGCAGAGCAAAGGTCCCCGCGTTGTTTCTTTCGGCGATATAAGCGTAATTCCCGTCAATGACGATGTCGGTAGGTGTATAATCGAGTGTACACGCTGTCGTCGTTTGTAAAGAGAAGCTTTGCTCGCTTATATCGTATATATTTAAACGGTAGGTACCGCCCCCACCGGTCCCCGAGACAACGTAGAGATAGTTGCCGTCTATGATGATGTCTTGAAAGGTTTGCGGGCTCGACAAGCTGTCTTTCCACTCAGGTTCGCTGACGTTGGACACATCGAAGAGATGGACTTTATTGGTGATGACGGAACATAACATGCTGCTGCCCGCGGCAACATCGGTATATTGCTCTTCTTCCGGTGCTTCATATGTTCCGTCGGTGATTTCAGGGGCCGTTACACTGGTAATCATGTTGTACAGTTGGATGTTATTCGGATCGGAAATGTTGTAAATATGGATACCGTTGTGCCAATAGGCATCTTCATTAGGCCATGCCTCAATATTATTGCCGATGTCTCCTATTGCGTAGGCGTGATTACCGCTTACCGCTAAATCGTAATAATAAAACCCCTTACTCCAATCGAAGTCGGTGTAACTTAACGGCCCCCAGCCGTCAATGGTTACACCGGTATAGTCTCCATAGATGTGTGCGACATCATCGGATGTTTGAGTGTCGTAGTCGTAGCTGTCGGTTATCGAAGGATTGAAAGGGTCCGTTATATCGAATACTCGAAAATCGAGATCACGCATAATCCCATACGCGGTATCTCCTACTCGAACGAGCCTGTCGCTGCCTGGAGTAGAATTTGTGGATTCCGGTACTTGTGCTGCCCCAACGATACCTTCGATGTATTGAGGGGTTTCCGTCATCCTTCCCCACGTCGACGCACTCAGGCTGCATCCATCCAAGGATGGTTTCACCTTATAAAAATAATCGGTCCCGGCGGTCACATTAGAATCGTTGAACTCGGTTCTGTCGACCTCTCCCGATATATCGGCATAGGTCCCGTCCCGAGAGGAGGACCGATAGACGGTGTAGCTCTCCCATCCTATAATTTCAGGCCACTTCACCTGTAAGTGGTCCGCTTCGCTTGTGACGATCGGTGCCAAAGAAAATTCTGAGAGAGGGGCCGCGTTAATAACTCCCGACCAGTTATCATCGCCTGACAAAGAGTTGGATTTCAGCTTTAAGCTGTGGATGGTGCCGTTCGTCAAGCCCGAGAGTGTGTAAGGTGAGGTAACACCGGCAATCGTTGTCCCGTTTGTTTCAGAGGGTATGGAATCGTTGGCAGTGTAGAAAAGGTCGTAACTTTCGGAGAGCGGCACATCGTCCCAGCTAAGTGTTACCTGTCCGTTGCCGGATTCGGCAGAGAAGACGGGGATGCCGATACCGGCATCCAGGAGTGTTATATCTGTTGTGGATGTATTCTGGTTGTAATCTTCAGCAATAACTCTAACGACAATATTGCCGTCTAAATCGGAGGTTGTAAACATGAATGAAAATATGCCTTCTTCAAAGGTTAAATCTCCGCTGATTGAAGAGGAGAGTACCTCATATGAGAGGGATTTTACCTGGTCGAATTTTTCATCAGTATCGGAATTTGATACGGTCCCTTCCACAACAACTGCTGAAGCATAGAAGCTTTGATCGGCCGGTTTGGTATAGGTAACATTGGGGCCAAACTCCTCATCCGTTATTTCCAGAGTGTATGTTGTAATGTTTCCATTCCAATCCATCGCGGTGAGGATAATCGATATCTCTCCGCTCAATTCTTTTGTATCGATGGATACGGTGAACGTTCCGTCTGCGGCAACAGTGATAGTGCCGGTCTTGTTTGTACCGACTATTTCATAGGAAAACGCATCGATCTCACCAACGGCATCCTTGGTGTTTGTCACGTCGGTTACCGTACCGTCGACAGTAACACTGTTCGTGTATTCGGTCGGAGGGACCGGGATTGTAATTGTCGGCGGAGTTTTATCGTTCGCGTAATCGATCAACGATTGTTCGATTGGGTTTGGACAGGAGAGTAGGGCCAATGGAAGCAGTACGGCGATGCCTAAAAGAAGCAGATTCCGGAAACCGCTCTTCCTGTATATAGATCGCTTTTTCATCATTCCACCTCCTCTTCTTCATCGAGAAAGAGTACAGTCGCCTCTTTGGCTTCCGCCGCCCGTCCGCTTCCCCCTTCGGAGACGGAGGCCAGATAGGAGTGTTCCGTCACCAACCCTTCATCGATTGTCTCCGCCTGGTTAAAGTACGACTGCGCCTGATCAAACTCCTCAAGCGCGTAGTAGG
>CAZJBZ010000431.1:3060-3731 GCA_964543975.1 uncultured Spirochaetales bacterium | reverse complement strand
GGTCAGCTGATCGCCAGATGCCACATGAACGTGGACCAGGCTACGAAGCTGCGCGCTCAATGAAGTCGTGGTTAATCGGGCAAAAGTTTCATGCATTATGGAGACCGTCCGAATTTGCTCTTTGGAAAATTTATCCGGTCGTTTAAAGTCGTATATCTTAATTTTACGCTGGTCGGTCGGCTGGGCGACCTCTTCAGTCTCTATGTCTCCCGATGAGATTGCGGTTAATAGTTGATCTATTTCATCTTGGGAAAGGACTTCATTCATACCGTCCTACAGCCTCCTAAAACTCAACGACATTAAACTCGAGAAAAATAACATCTTCGATCTTGCCGCCGGTTAATACTCGATTTATTCTCTCTTTTAATTCCGTCTTAAGCTCCTCTTCATACCGCGGCTTCAACTCCGCTGCAGTTTTTTCCGTAAAGAACTGGCGGATTATATCTCGCAATTTCGGTGTCCGGGAAACCAATTCCGTTTGGACTGTTTTGTTATCTTTTTCATATCCCAGTCCCACTTTAACGATAACGGTATTCGGATTTTCATCGGCCGTTCGTCCCCGTATTTCATCGATTGCGCTATACCACGACAAAACCGGTTGGGTCCCTTTATACTCTTCTGAAACGGCCGGATAACTCTGGGCTTGAGTACCCCTTCCGGCAATCCGCATC
>CAZJBZ010000431.1:0-3050 GCA_964543975.1 uncultured Spirochaetales bacterium | reverse complement strand
GACTGTGACGATGAATATAATCGCCCCGATACCCAATGCGACGAACTTCAATATTTTTAAAAGCATCCCTGAAAGAAGGCCGCCTTGTTTTCCCTCCGATGGGGCCAGTTCCTGCTCCGGTCCGGCTAACCCTTCTTCCAATGCATTGTCATCATCCGCCATATCCTATTCCTCTACTCTTCCTTCCAAATTTAACAAAAATATCAAACATTGCAAAGCCCTCGATTACGACAATTCTCTCAGACCGCAAACCAAGCCCTTCTCATAAGTGGCCTTCCGATAGTACGACAATGTCCACTCTTCTGTTGTAAGCCCGCCCTTCGGGCGTATCGTTACTAGTCAATGGAACAGTGTCCGCGAATCCGGCTACCTGGAACTGATCTTCATCAACCCCGAAATCAACCAAATAGTGGAGAACATTCGTTGATCGTGCCGTCGATAATTCCCAATTTGTCTCCCACTCACTCCCTTCACCGGTGGGGATATCATCCGTATGACCTTCGATACGAAAAATCTTGTCCTCAAGCTCCGGAGATCTGAGAAGAGAAGAAACCCTCTGCAGCAACTCTCTGCTCTCCTCGATGTTCACTTCGGCACTTGCCGGCTCGAAAAACGCGTCCGCTGCAAGCGATATGACAAGACCCCGTTCATCTTCCTTGACCCGTACCTGTTGGCTCTTTATCTCCGGTTGAAAGAGTGATACCGCGCGTCTTCTCGCCTTATCCAAGGCACGGCCCTGCTGCATTGAAGGGAGGGACATGATTGTGTTTCCCAGCTCCGCCAATTTCCCCGCCGAGAGGGTGGTCCCGCCTTGGTACATACCCAAACCTTGAAAAGCGGCCAATATCATTTTCAACTGATGGCCGTCGACTGTGGCGGTTGTAAACATGAGGACAAAGAAGGTCAACAGCAGCGTAACCATATCACCATACGTCATCATCCAGTCCGCGGCACCTTCTGGAGGACATTTTTTCTTTCGTTGTCTATCCGCCGGCATACACTCCTCTTCCTACTCTCTTGCCGTTTCGGCCAAAATAGCCTCTCTTCTGGCCGGTGGTAAAAACGAAACCAGCTTCTGTTCCAGTATACGTGGATTATCTCCGGATTGTATAGAGAGAATCCCTTCAATGACAATTTCCTTTACCAAAGATTCCATCTTGTCCCGGTCTTCCAGTTTACTTTTTATCGGTATTAGAACAAGGTTGGCAAATATCGCTCCGTACATTGTAGTAATAAGAGCCAAACTCATTCCGCTTCCAATTGAAGATGAATCTTCGATATTTGCCAACATTGCAATCAATCCCGCAAGAGTGCCGATCATTCCGAAGGCCGGCGCAATCTTACCCCAATCGTCAAAAATTTTTATTCCGGTCTCATGCCTGGCCTGCAGCTGATTCAAATCGTTATAGAGAACATTTTTAATGATTTCCGGGTCCGTTCCGTCTACAACGAGCTGAATGCCTTTCCTTGTGAACTCATCCTCAACCTCTTCTAAATCATCTTCTAAGGCAAGTAGTCCTTCCCGTCGTGCCTTTTCCGAAAAATTAACCAAGCTAGAAATAATACGCTCTTCCTCGTAATTGGGCATATTCAAGACCAATTTTATGTAACTCATGATTCCAAGCATTCTACTTAAAGGGTTGGCAACGAGCATTGCGGCGAACGATCCCCCGATAACCATAAACACGGAGGGGATATTGACATACATCATGATATTTCCGCCGCTGGTAATAATAGACATGACGATCATCACCGCCCCGAGGCCGACACCTAATATTGTCCCTAAATCCATATGCTTCCTTTACTCCTCGTTTTTAAACATACCGATACGCTTGCGGTAATCGACAATTCTAGTAAAGAGAGACCGGTAATCTTCTTGGACTACCAGTCTCTTCCCTGAGAGCATAATCAAGGTTGTATCGGGGTTTGCTTCAATGTATTCGATTTGGTGCGGGTTTACATAGTAAACCGTTCCATCTAATCGGGTCACTTCAATCATTTACCATTGTTGCTCCTTTAGCGTTTCAATGTCAACAGTTCTTGCAGCATCTGATCTGATGTTGTAATCGATTTCGAGTTCGCCTGAAATCCTCGCTGCGTCACAATCATATCGGTAAATTGTTCCGCTAAATCAACATTACTCATCTCGAGGGCGCCTGCGATCAATTTCCCTTTCCCGGCCACGCCGGAAGGACCTATGTCAGCCTCACCGGAGTTATTGGTGACGACGTAGGTGCTTTCACCCTCTTTTTCCAAACCTCCGGGATTTACGAAACTTGCCAACGAAACCTGTCCTAACAATTTATTCGTGCCGTTGGAAAAGACTCCGGTGATTATTCCGGATTGATCGATTTTAAAGTTTTCTAAATATCCCATCGGATATCCGTTCTGTTTAAATACTTTGGTGGAACTCGATTCCGCGAACTGAGTTACCGTGTCTACAGCGCTTCCAACCTCTCCTAAAATCAGGTTGAATGTTTGTCTGACCGCCTCTTCCCCTTCCGGTACTCGTGCGTTCAGGACATCAAAACTGACAGGTATCTCCAGTCTGCCTTCATTGATCGTATCGCCCTGTCCGTCTAAAGCCGACTGCAGTGTTCCTAAATTGCTGAAATCGATAAAAAAGGTGTTTGTCGTGTTATTCTCTTCCCCTACTTCCACCTGTGTGTTGGTCCCGTCTTCGGATTCCGGATCAATGACCACTTCAGCTTCCCACCTGTTCTGGAGATCTTCCACTCTGGTGAAGTTGATTTGCAGGGTGTGCACTTCTCCGAAGTTATCGTAAATATCGAAACTGGTAGTCCATGTCCCGTCCAACGTTTCTTGAGCACCCGCGCCGGGGGGAATAATCGGAGTCCTCTTATCCAAATTACACGCCAGGTTGACTTCAGCTGTTTCCGAGGCGGGGTCTTTACTTCCCACCGGAATGACTAAATCCCCCACCGCGTCTGAGGTGTTGATTCGTGCTTCTCCCTCCACCTGTTCCGCCTGCCATCCTTGGACCCGCAATCCATTTGCCGGATTCACCAAAGTCCCTTCGCTGTCCAGAC
>CAZJBZ010000430.1:0-3739 GCA_964543975.1 uncultured Spirochaetales bacterium | reverse complement strand
GCTACATTGTGAGAATGGCTGTAGGTACCCGGTGCCATTGTTAACATTTTTTTTAGGATAGGAGTGTTCGTATCCGAAAGTTCTATGAGTCTGAACCGGGTAGGAGCGTTGAGAAAATGCTCAAGCAACGGTAGTATTCCCAAATGAGCAAAACCGCATAAGAAACCGTTTAATGTGCCCCATCCGATAAGGGTGCCGGTCTGAGAGATGCTTCCCCTTTCGAGTAATGTAAACACAACGATCAGGACTCCGCTTATCAGTGCGCTATACATTGTCGCTTTAATCAAATCTATTCTCTTAAATGCTTCGTTTATCACCATCATTCCGGTGATACCCGTAAAAAACGCAAAGAGGAATGAAGTAATACCTGCATCGTTTATAATAAAGATAGTTAAAGCCATCAGGAGAGAAAAGAAAACCGACACTCGGGAATTGATTAAGATTGCTGTCAGCATTCCAATAAGTGCGGTGGGCAGAAAAACAGCGAAAGGGATATTTTCAACTGAATCACTGATTGCCTGTTTTGCGGTTAAAGCGGCAACCAAATAGAAAGTGTATAAGCCCAAGAGGAGATAAATATTCCTGTTTCCAATAGTGAATCGAATTATATTCTGATTAAAAATTAGTATCGCGAAAAGGAAAAGGATTATCAGATAAAAGAGATTGCTGATAATCATTGTAACATTGGTAGCGGAAGTTTTTTCCTTCAACACCTCCAGCCGAGCAATCTCCTCGCTAGTTATTGTGGAGTTTCCTCGTACTAGTATTTCACCTTTTTCTATTTTTTTTACCACAGGTTCGGCGTTTTTAATTGCCTGGGCCCGTCTTCCTTCAGTTAATTCCTTATTGTAAAAGCTGTTAGGTTCACAAAACGTAGACAGTAAAAGGGCAACAACCTCTCCATCCGATTCATCGAGTCCGCTTTCCCGGACTAAATCCATCACTCGGCTTTTAAGGTTGTCCATGTGAATAATCTCATTCGGTTTTTGTTCTTGAGAGCTTTCGGTTTGCGGATTGACAACCTCGATTGTATCTTGAAGAACCGTTTCATCAGTGATCGATTTCTCAATTATTCCCTTGACAGTAATGGTGCGAAGAAACCGATACGAGAGAGTAACAAGTTCTGTGATATTCGGGTGTTTCATCATCCTTCCGATCTCTTCTTCCTCAAAGAGCCCGGGAAAGAATGTTTGGAGTCTTAAATAAGTATTTTTAACCGTAAGATTTTTTTTATAGAGTTCCGAGAATTGCGCCGCGAAATCTTCATATTCGGCAATAATAGTTCTAGTAATAGCAGGATCTATTTCAAAAATAGGGTAAATAAGCTGTCTCATCGCATTATATTTAAGTTCGGTTGCCCTCTCATCAACATACACAATATCCTGTTTTGCCTTAATGTCCGTTTC
This sequence comes from uncultured Spirochaetales bacterium, assembly GCA_964543975.1. Lineage (GTDB taxonomy): Bacteria > Spirochaetota > Spirochaetia > SPDA01 > CAZJBZ01 > CAZJBZ01. The sequence continues at coordinate 2,333 of CAZJBZ010000430.1, read as the reverse complement.
TACAACATCACCGGAATTGTACTTTTGGATTTTCATCGTACTGAAAAAGGACCCAGGCTGCGAGAGAAAAAAGAAAATAATAAACAGAACGGGAAGAGAGATGAGTAAGATGATGAAAGGGCGTCGTATTTCCGAATTCGAACTAAAAATAGTCCTAAGTTGCGAAAATCGCAGCGCGTTATTCGTTTTCGTAGATTTCATATGCATTAATGATTTTTTTTATGATGGGATGGCGAACTACATCGTGTGCGTCGAAATAGGAAAAGTAGATTCCTGAAATTTCATTTAAGATTTTCATGACATGAAGAAGTCCGGATTGATTCTTTTGGGGCAGATCAATCTGAGTAACGTCGCCGGTTACCACCATTTTAGAGTTTTCTCCCATCCTGGTTAAAAACATCTTCATTTGCTCTTTTGTGGTATTTTGAGCCTCATCTAAAATAATGAAACTGTCTTTTAGATTTCTCCCTCTCATATAGGCAAGAGGTGCAATTTCTATAATCCTATTTTCCTCGAGCTTGTTAATTGTTTCTATCGGTATGAGGGAATCCATCGCGTCATACAGCGGCCGCAGATACGGACTGATTTTTTGGCTCAAATCGCCCGGCAGATAGCCGAGTCTCTCTCCAGCCTCAACCACCGGTCTTGTAAGAACCAATTTTCTTCTTTTTTTCGATAGTATTTCGTCTAGAGCGTACGCTACCGCCAAGAACGTTTTTCCCGTACCGGCCGGACCAATTCCAAAAACGATTTCTTTCTCTTCCATCTGTTTCATATAGAGAGCTTGTTGATAGGTGCGCGGAAATATTTTTACATTGCTGTGTGGAACAGTTATTTCAAGATTTTGGAGCAATTGCGCGGTCTCATCTCTTCCTTGCAGTTGGGCGTTGAAGAGAGCTCGAATAAGATCAGGGCCGGGTATATGACCCATAGAGGTGTGGTCTTTTAGTTGATCGATAAGTGATTTGAACATTTCTCTTTTGGAAACATCATCCGATTCAATAAAGAGTTCGTTTCCTCTGGAGAATACCTTTTCTTCAATAAGATCCTCGATTAGGCGCAGGTTCGAATCGTTAACGCCGCACAATTCGCTTAACGTTTTTCTATCGTCGAGAACTATTGTAAGACAGTTAGCCAATACCCTCCCCTTTTGATGTAATGTACCCACCTAGTACAGCATACGTCAAGTAGCCGCTTTGTCAAGTGAGCCCCTGACATCACTGTTTTCCATTAAGGACCACGTCGATTTTATCAAAAATCGAGCGTTTCATCATCGTATGTCATTCTGCTACGTATCTCGGGAATAGGATTCCACTGTACAAATATGGAAAAGGAACGGCTCCAATTATACTGTTTATACCCTTCTTCGTTTGTTTCGAGTTCCGGCCCAGCCTCATATTCGAAAGTCAAATCCCAGTCTCTTACGTGGTGAATAAGGTTTATCGATATCTTTTTCGCATTGAACGATGTTTCCCGTCTGTCGGTCATGTTGAAAATATTAAGCGATTTTCCAAAATCTACGAAAGGGTTGATGGTTTCCTCTTCAGTTATTTCGGTGTATTGGTCGAAGTAGCGATAAATATTATTGTTTTCCGCTCTGAATTGTATGGAAAGGTCAAGAAATTGATGCACTTCAAAATTAGCGCCAAAGGCAAAGGAAAAAAGAGAATCGGTAAACTTATTTAAATACCAGGTAACCCCGGTATCCAGATTGAGTGATAATCGGATTCTATTCTTCCAAAAGAGGGTCTCTTTCTGTGAAGCGGCTATTCCGAAGCGGAGTGTTTCGGGAATAAACTTTTTTTCATCTTCTCTTATCCATCCTGAATCGGTCTGAAAAGTGTAGGGATACATTTTTTTTGCCGAAAACTCACCATAGAAAAACCACAATTGCAAAGAAGTGGTATTAGAAAAGGGATCATGAAATAGCGGCGGAGCCGAATCATCATTTTTTTGAACATCCGGATCGCCAAAGACGAAAACATTCTGAAGTGATACTTGATTATTGAATAAGGTAAGTTGAGCTGTCGATCGACTCTTCGTCCATCGCGAGTTCTTGATACTGTATTGGAAATACTGTTCGGCAGAAAAAATATCTTGGTAAACGAATTTCTCAGTTAAAGAAAGAGGCTTCCATTCCCACATCGTCAAAGAGTCATCGTCATTCTCATCAATCGGTACTTCCTGACAACCGGTAGCGACTGTAGTGGTGAACGGCCCTGTTTGTGCTATTACAGTTCCGTTAAACTGTTTAAGGAGAGGGGGGAGGACCGCCTGTAGCTGCAGCGTCTGTCGTTGTGCAAAAGGTACGAATATGAGGGAAAAATTCAGAG
>CAZJBZ010000429.1:0-3744 GCA_964543975.1 uncultured Spirochaetales bacterium | reverse complement strand
CCTGGACCGACGGTGCCCGCTGTGTGGAGGTCTTTGATAACAAGATACCTTTAGAGTTCTGCCTCCACCCCTTACGGGATGTTCAGAATACCGACAAGGCCGGAATGGAAGCGAAACTGAAAGAGATTGCCGATGCCTGCGGCAGAGGCCCCTACACGGTACGGGCTGACGCATTGCAGGTGGTCAACGGTTTGGAGAAAGATCTCGCTTCCGTCAAAGAGTGGGTATCAGTCGCTCATAACTACCTGTTGAACCACTAATCTCTTTTTGATATATAATAGAAGTAATTGACACATACCGCTCTTTTGCAAAAGGCTCGAGAGAAAAAGGAGTTTCACATGAGTGATACAATGAAAGGGGCAATTCTGCCCGGCAACAGTACGGTCGAGCTTCACGACTATCCCGTTCCCGAACCGGGACACGGCCAGGTACTGGTCAAGATGATGGCTTCCACCATATGCGGAAGCGATATCCGGGCAATCTATCGGGAACATCTCGGCAAAGGACCCGAGGCGTACCAGGGTGTTATCTGCGGTCACGAACCGTGCGGGAAAATCGTCAAATGCGGACCGGGGACCAAACGGTTTCAAGAGGGGGACCGGGTGATCATCTACCATATTTCGGGCTGCGGCGTCTGCCGCGATTGCCGGATGGGGTATATGATCAGCTGCTCGAGCGACCTTCGGGCCGCCTACGGCTGGCAGCGGGACGGAGGCATGGCCGATTACCTGCTGGCGGAGGAGAACACCTGTGTCGCCTTGCCCGACCGGTTGAGTTATTTGGACGGCGCGAATGTCGCCTGCGGATTCGGCACCACCTGGGAGTCGATTACCCGGGTGGGCGTGTGCGGCGCGGACAGAGTGCTGGTGGTAGGCTTAGGCCCTGTAGGATTGGCGGCGATGATGCTCTCCAGGGCAATGGGTGCCACTAAAATCATCGGAGTGGAAGCTGTTCCGGAACGGTTGGCGTTGGCGGAAAAGCTGGACCTTGCCGACGTACTGATCAAAGCCGATGATCGGGCGGCAGGAAAAGTAAAACAGGAGACCGAGGGCAAGGGATGCGAAGTTTCCATCGACTGTTCAGGTAATCCTGCCGGCAGATTGACCGCCATCCAGGGAACAAGGCAGTGGGGTAGGGTTGCGTTTGTGGGAGAGGGAAACAGCGTTACTTTTGAACCGAGCAGGGACATCATCCATAACCAGATAACCGTCTACGGAAGCTGGGTCACCAGTTTGGGACACATGGAAGACCTGGTGGAACGGTTGGACCGGTGGGACCTCCATCCCGACACCATCGTCACCGACACTTTTCCCTTGGACGACATTTCCAGCGCCTTCACGTTGATGGATGAAGGCAAATGCGGTAAAGTAGCCGTAGTATTCGATGAATAGATGAATAGATGAATAATGGAGAGTAATATGGCGGATAACGTACTTGAAGCACAACCGGTCCTTGAACGGTTCCGGTTGGACGGTAAAACGGCGCTGGTTACCGGCGGGGGGCAGGGTATCGGCCGGGCGTTCGCTCACGCGTTGGGCGAGGCCGGCGCGGCTGTTGCCGTTGTCGACATCAATTCGGAAACGGCAGAAACGGTGGCAGATGAGCTTTCGAAGAAGGGAATCGATGCATTGGCAGTGACGGCGGACGTCACCAAGCAGAGCGAGATAGACGGGATGATGAAAAAAATTCTCGATAAATGGGGGAAACTGACTATCGGGGTGAACAACGCCGGTATCGGCAACTGGACCGACGCGGAGGAGATTCCGCGCGATCTTTGGAGCAGGATTGTGGAACTCAACCTCAACGCGGTTTTTTTCTGTGCTCAGGCCGAAGCAAAAGTAATGATCAAAGAGGGTTACGGTAAGATTATCAACACCGCATCCATGTCTGCCCACATCGTCAACACACCTCAGCACCAGGTCCCCTATAATACAACCAAGGCGGGAGTGCTCCATATGACTCGTAGTTTGGGAGCGGAGTGGGCGATGAAAGGGATCAAGGTCAACAGCATCAGTCCCGGCTATACCAATACCAAACTGGTTGCCGATCTGGTGGCCACCCCCGAAGGGAAAAAGATGAAAGAGGCGTGGATCCCGATGATCCCCATGCAGCGCATGGCGGAGGTGACCGACCTGCAGGGTGCGGTGGTCTACCTCGCGTCCGAAGCTTCAGATTACATGACCGGTCAGGACATGATCATCGACGGAGGGTTCTGCGATTTCTAAACAGGGAACACAATCGGTCCATTGGGCCGATATCAATGCGGAAAAAATAATTCGCGAAAAAGGTGAGAAGGACCTCTACGTCTGCGCGTCAGGCATAACCCCTTCCGGGACCATCCACATCGGAAATTTCCGCGAGATCATCACCGTGGAGCTGGTTGTCCGGGCACTGCGTGATCACGGGAAGAAGGTCCGGTTCATCTATTCGTGGGACGATTACGACGTTTTCAGAAAAGTGCCCAAGAACATGCCGAAGAAGGATGAATTGGAAAAGTACCTCCGTATGCCCATCACCCGGGTCCCTGACCCGTACGAGCAGGAAGAAAGCTACGCCCGGCATAATGAACGGGAGCTCGAAGAGCAGCTCCACCAGGTGGGGATCGATCCGGAATACATCTATCAGGCGGAACACTACCGTGCTTCCGAGTATGCGGAAAGTATCAAGACGGCTTTGGACAACCGGGACACGGTCCGCCGCATTCTCGACAGCCACCGGACACAGCCGCTGCCGGAAGAGTGGTGGCCAATATTGATTTTCTGCACCGCGTGCGAAAAAGATACCACAAAAATCGAATCCTACGACGGAGAGTGGGGCATCACCTACAGCTGCGCCTCCTGCGGCAACCATGAAACCGTCGATCTCCGTGAAACAAAGGCCGCGAAACTGCCGTGGCGGATCGATTGGCCGATGCGCTGGAAACGTGAGGAGGTCGATTTCGAACCTGCGGGTAAGGACCACCATTCCGAGGGAGGCTCTTTCGATACGGCGCGCGAAATCGTGCTGCAGGTTTTCGGCGGAACTCCTCCGGTCACCTTTCAGTATGATTTTATCCGCATTAAAGGGATGGGCGGAAAAATTTCATCTTCATCCGGAGAGGTGGTAAGCCTGAAGGACGCGTTGGATATCTATCAGCCTCAAATCGTGCGGCACCTGTTCGCCGGCACCAAACCCAACCAGGAGTTCGCCGTCTCGTTCGACCTGGATGTCTTAAAAATCTACGAGGACTACGATAAGTGCGAACGAATCTATTTCGACCGGGAAGAGGTGGGTGATAAACGGAAGGCCAAAGAGAAACGAATTTACGAGCTGTCGCAAGTCCACGGGCCTCCCGCGGAGATGCCCTATCAGGCGCCGTTCCGCCATCTGTGCAACCTTTTGCAAATCCATGACGGGGAGGTCGACCGAGCAATAGACGGTCTCGGTGATGTGCCTGAGAAAGCGCGGGATACGGTCCGTGTCCGCGCCCACTGTGCCTGGAACTGGATAACAACCTACGCTCCCGAAGATTTCAGGTTTTCCATCCGCACAGCCGGTCCCGGACCGCCCGACTTCGGTGAGAACGATCGACGGCTCCTGCGGCTCCTCCTGGAAGAGGTCGACAATCTCGATGAACACGATGAAAAGAGTTTCGCGGAAGCGCTCTATGGAATGGCCGAAAAAACCGGTGTCGAACCGAAGGACATGTTTAAAACAGTCTATCGCGCTTTAATCGGTAAAGAGAAGGGCCCCCGTCTGGCCAAT
>CAZJBZ010000428.1:0-3792 GCA_964543975.1 uncultured Spirochaetales bacterium | reverse complement strand
AGCCCCTATGGGGCGCTGCCCACAAACCACCTGCTTTGCAGGTGGTTGTTGATTACGTCACCTACCGAACGTATTTCTCCCTGAGGGTTTGGATCGTTTCTGTTAAAGGAGCGTTATCGATTGTTTGTTTTTTATGTGAAATGTTTCTTTGTTCTGTTGACAACCGTTCTCCCCTGAATTATTGTATTTTTATCGTAGTTCTATAGTTACAACCTTGAGGTGTAAGCGTATGGGGACCGACGGTCCGGAAAAACCCATCCTCGAAATGAGGAACGTCACCAAGCACTTTCCGAAAGTACTTGCCAACGACGATGTCACCATCAATTTAAAAAAAGGCGAAATTCTCTCCCTCTTAGGTGAAAACGGGGCCGGAAAATCGACCCTCATGAACATTCTCTACGGGCTTTACCGTCCTACCTCAGGGACCATTCTCTTAGAGGGTGAAGAGATCGTGCCGGCCAGTCCCAAAGACGCCATTGAAAAGGGATTGGGGATGGTCCATCAGCACTTTATGCTGGTAGAAACTCTTACCGTTACCGAGAACATCATTTTAGGTACCGAACCGGGCAAGGCAGGTATCATCGATTATAAGAAGGCCAAAGAAACGGTCCGGGACATATCCCGCCGTTATCACCTCACCATCAATCCGGATGATCGGATCGAAAACATCTCGGTCGGCCTGCAGCAGAGGGTGGAAATCCTGAAAGCGCTCTATCGGGAGGCGAAAATCCTCATCCTCGATGAACCGACTGCCGTTCTGACACCCCAGGAGGTGGAAGAGCTGTTCAAAGTTGTCCGGGAGCTGCGGAACAGGGGGGTCTCCATCATCATCATTACCCATAAGCTGGAAGAGGTGATGCAGATTTCGAAGCGGGTCTATATCCTCAGGCGCGGAAAAGTGGCGGGCGAGAGGGTTACTTCCGAAGTAACCAAAGAAGAGCTTGCCAACCTGATGGTGGGACGTGATGTTGTTCTCACCGTCGAAAAACAGCCGAAAAAGATAGATGCCGAACCGACGGTCCATCTGACGAATCTGTATGTGCGTGCCGACAATAATGTACACGCGATCCAGGACCTCTCACTGGACGTCCGCCCGGGAGAGGTGGTAGGAATTGCCGGCGTGGACGGAAACGGTCAGACGGAGTTGGCGGAAGCGCTTGTTGGTCTTCGTCCGTTGGAGAAGGGGGATATCTGGTTTAAAGGAGAGGACATCTCCACTCTAACGACGAAGCAGCGGATACGACGGAAGTTTTCGTACGTACCGGCCGACCGGCAGCGTCACGGCCTCATCCTCTCCATGAAAGTGTCTGAAAATATCGTCATCGGCCGGCACGATGTTGCACCGTTTTGTAAAGGAATCAACCTGAACCTGCCCTATATTTCAGATTATTCCGAAGGTTTGGTCGGTTCGTACGACATCAGGACCCCTTCGGTGGATGTTCCCGCTTCCAATCTTTCGGGGGGCAATCAGCAGAAGGTGATTTTGGCCCGTGAGTTTTCTCGAAACCCCGATTTTCTCCTCATCAGCCAGCCGACACGGGGACTCGATGTGGGGGCAATTGAATATATTCATGATCAAATTCTCAAGATGCGAGACGCCGATGTGGCGATACTGCTCATATCACTCGAATTGGAAGAAATATTCGCCCTCTCCGATAGAATTGTGGTATTATACGAAGGGAAAATTGTGCGGGAGTTCGATCCTGAACAGACCAACGATAAAGAGGTCGGTTTTTATATGACCGGCGGTAAAAAGGAGGAGCAGCCGAGTATATGAACAGTCGGGTTGTTAAACCGCTTCTTATCGCATTGATTATAGTAACCGCCTCCGTCGGTGCCTTTTTATGGTTGGGTTCCTCCTTTTGGGGGCTTCTCCTTATTCTCGGCGCGGGGGTGCTGTTTGTCGTTTTTAAACTTGTGGAGACAAACAAACAAGAAGTGGGAGAGCTTTTGACGGGATTCGCCAAGAAGATGGTGGTCCCGGTCATCGGCATTGCGATTGCTATTGTAATCGGCGGGTTCCTCATGCTTTTTACCGGGTATAATCCGCTGGAAGCGTATAAGGCGCTTTTTTTCGGCGGTTTCGTGAAAAACTGGCATGTGTCCGTCCTCAACGCCACGCCGCTTATTTTTACCGGTTTATCGGTTGCGTTCGCCTTTAAGGCGGGTCTCTTTAATATCGGTGCCGAAGGTCAGTACTACATCGGCGCCATGGCTGCCACCTTTTTTGCGATTTTTATCGGTATTCCGCCGCTCCTTGCCATTCCCCTCATCTTTCTCTTGAGCGGATTGTTCGCCGCCGGCTGGGTGGCGATACCGGCGTGGTTGAAAACCCGTATGGGAGCACACGAGGTCATCACCACCATGATGTTTGCCCATATCGCGCGTTACTCTTCGTCAATCTTCATCCGTCATATGGGAGGTGATCCCGCCACATCCACCCACGCTTACGTAACCTGGCCCATACTGGAGAGCAACTGGCTGCCCAGATTTCAGGCTGTTTTACCTGAGGCGAATTACCGGCTTCATGTCGGTATTCTTATCGGCATCGGTGCGGCCGTTTTCGTCCATTACCTGCTTTTTTATACCCGGTTCGGGTTTGCAGTGCGGGCGGTGGGCGAGAACCCTGATGCGTCGCGCGCACAGGGGATTTCTATTACCCGGACGATCTTTTTCGCTCTTCTCTTTGCCGGTTTCCTCTCCGGCTTGGCCGGGGTGACCCAGGTGACCGGGCTCGATCACAAGCTGTTCGAGAACCTCTCGGCGAATTACGGCTGGAACGGTATTTCCGTCGCCCTCCTGGCCTCGGGTCATCCGATCGGCGTCATTTTTACCGCTCTGCTGTGGGGCGCGCTGGATGCGGGGGGGCAGTACATGGCAAGAACGGTCCAGACACCGAATTCGGTAGTGGAAATTATCAAGGGAATCATTCTCTTCTTGGTTGTTGCCAAATATCTCTACGCCTATATCGGCAACCGAGTGCGTAAACGGCGCGCCTTAAAGGCTGAAACCGGATTACAGAAAACGGGGGCAGGGTAAGGCATGAACGGTTTTTTTTCTGTCGTCAACGAAGACCTCCTTTTCGCAATGATCCGGCTTTCCACCCCGATTACCTTAGCGGCCATCGGGGCGGTAGTCTGCGAAAGGGCGGGGATCGTCAATATCGCGATGGAAGGGATCATGATCGTCGGCGCCTTTTTCGCCGTGGTTGCGGCCTATTTTTCCGGCAGCCCCTGGGTAGGTCTCCTCGGTGGTGTTCTGGCGGGAGGTATTTTTTCGCTCATTCACGCGGTAGGCACCGTCAGCCTTCATTTGGACCACGTGGTCTCGGGAGCGGTCCTCAATATTCTGGCATTCGGAATCGTACGGTACCTCATGGTGCTGTTTTTCGGGCATCCGGGCACCACCGATCCAATTCCGGTTTCCTTAGCGGATTTTCGACTCTCCATTCCCGGTCTGTCGAGCATTCCCGTCATCGGCAAGGTCCTTTTCTCCCAGACCCCCATCGTTTATATGTCGTTTATCCTGATCATTTTCTTCTGGTTCATGATGAAGCGCACCAAGGTGGGGCTCCACATCAAGGCTTCCGGTGAACACCCGCTGGCTTTGGAATCGATCGGTGTATCGGTCTATAGAATACGATATTTGGCAATCTTCATTTCAGGTTTGACGTCCGGGCTTGCCGGTGCTTATCTTTCTATAGAGAACAATGTTTCGTTTACCGAAGGAATGACCAACGGGCGGGGATTTATAGCCTTAGCCGCCAATATTTCGGGGGGATGGAACGCGATC
>CAZJBZ010000427.1:0-3795 GCA_964543975.1 uncultured Spirochaetales bacterium | reverse complement strand
GAAATAAGCGGAACAGTATCCTTCTCCAGCCAACTTACTTGCCCCATAGGGGGATTTCGGATGCGGAGCCAATTCTTCATGAATAGGCGGCGTACATTCACCAAGAGGGGCCCCGCTGGAGGCGAATATGAAACGTTTTACATCATATTTCCGCGAAGCTTCCAAACAATTGAGGGTCCCAAGCACATTTACTCGACAATCCATTTCCGGATCTTTTACCGAGGCTGGTACTCCGGTATTTGCTGCAAGGTGAACGACTACATCGGCCCCGACGAATGATTGTTCAACACTTTCTTTATCACAGATATCCCCTTCAACTAATTCGATCTTCCTCTGATTTACAGGCCATTCATGTTCGCATTGATTCGGTGTCAGTAATGCATAGTCACAGATATCCCGAAGATCCTCTTTTTTTCCGGTTTTTAAGTTGTCCAGTACCCGTATTGCATTTGGTTCGGGGAGTGCTAAAAGATAATTAATGAGATTTCGACCGATGAAGCCGCATCCGCCGGTAATGAGTATATTCATACCAGCATCTCGAACACATTGTGGGACTCCAGATAATCGATTAGTTCGGTCCGGCCCATTGGCTTTATTTTGGAGCTAATATAAGGGTCATCCACCTCTTCTCGAACAATGCCTTTATAATCATATACGATGTTCTCATATACACCACGGAAAGCAGGAAGAACTGAAAACATGTCGGCAAGCTCTACTGAGCGGGACGTTTCTTCCTGACTCATCAGCTCTTCGTAGAGCTTTTCTCCTGGTTTTGCCCCGATGGTCTTGACTTCAACATCTTTATACCCGAAGGTTTCTTTCAACCGATGGACCATCCCCTTTGCCAGATCTTCGATCTTGATAACAGGCATTTTCATCACAAAGACTTCCCCGCCCCGAGCGATTTCGGCGGCGTTCAGTACCAGCCTGGCGCTTTCGTGTATGGTCATGATAAAACGGGTCATTCGCGGATCGGTCAAGGTTACCGGGCCTCCGGCCTTTATCTGGTTATAGAAGAGGGGAACCACGGACCCCCGCGATCCAATAACATTACCGAACCTGGTTGAGGTGAAAATTGTCTCTCCATTCTGTTTCATATTATTCGCAGCTGTTATTAGCCTTTCGCCCATCAGTTTAGAAGTACCCATAACATTGGTCGGGTTTACCGCTTTATCCGAACTGGTAAAAATTACCCTTTCAACATTATTATACACCGCGGCATTTATTACATTTTGAACACCTTGAATATTCGTTAGGACCGCGTCAAAAGGGGACCGTTCACACACAATTACATGCTTCAATGCCGCACAATGAAACACGATGTCGGCACCTTTCATAATCGTTTTCAGTTTCTCTTCATCACGCACATCGCCCACATAGGCGTGTAAAAGGGTCTTATGTTTTGTGCCGTTATATTTTTTGTATTCTTCTTCCAAATAGAAAATTTCAGATTCATTATTATCAAGCGCGCGAATTTCCGCAGGCACGGCTTCAAGAAAAAGCTGCCGGACTATTTCACGCCCAACTGTTCCTGCCGCACCGGTTACTACGATTTTCTTGTTTTTAAAAAAGTCTAAACTATTCGTAATGTTCATTTTAGCGTTCCTAATTAAATACTTTACAAATTTTTCTATTCTATCTATTATCACCCTACTATGAGTGATCAAAAAGACAATGACCAAAGACAATACATAGAAGAAGACGAAATAGACTTACTCGAACTCTTCGGCGTCATCTGGCGATACAAGTGGGTCATTCTATGGGTAACACTGCTGGCTGCTGTTGTTTCTGTTGCTTTTTCCATTATATCACTAAAATTACCACCGGAACAAAGCCCCTTACCTAATAGGTATAAGTCCAGTGCACTAATTCTCATCAACGAAGAAAGCAGCGGCGATTTATCTTCGATGCTTGCACAATCAGGGTTGTCAAGCTTTGCAGGTATTGCTGGTGTTTCAAGCGGACCCTCATACGCAATGCTGGCAGAAAAACTTATTACAAGCAGGTCTTTAATAGATACTATCGTTGAAGAATTCAATATCATAGAAAAATACAATATTACGGAAAGAATAAAGAGTAATTCAAGAAATAGAATAAAAATTTCTCTTTCAATTGATCATGATAAAGAAACAGGAACCATCACTATTTCGTATGAACATATAGATCCTGTCTTCGCAAAAGATATAGTAAACCGGGTAATTGAATTACTTGACAAACAATTTGCTTCCATCGGGGGTAACCGCACATTGACCCGCAAAAACTTACTTGAACAAAAACTGGCAGAAGTAGAAGCAGAAATCGCCAAACTTGAAGCTAAAATACAGGAGTTCCAAAGAAAACACGGTGTTTTGGATGTAGAAAGCTTAGCTCAGGAACAAATTGCGACCTTAGCGCAACTGCGAAGTCAGCTTATCTCAAAGGAAATGGAAATAAAAACCTATTCCAACTTTGCCCGCATCAACGATCCTGTTTTACAGCGCATCAAAGCGGAACGGGACAATCTTGCTAAATTACTGAAAGACATTGAAGCAGGTTATTCAGACTATGAAAGTCTGCTTCCTTCGACTGAAGATTTGCCTGCTTTGGCCTTGGAATTCGAACACATGAAGCGGGACCTGCAGGTGCAAGCGAAAATTTATGAAATTCTCACCCAACAGTATGAAGTTGCCAAACTGAATGCGGAAGGGCAGGAACCTATTTTCCAGGTGTTGGAAACTGCCGAAGTTCCCGACTTGAAGTCCGGTCCAAGTCGCGGCATTATTTGTATGGTAGCAACAGTCGGAGCTTTCTTCTTCTCGATTATCTTTGTCTTCGTAATAAATGCGTGGAAGAACATCAAGAACGATCCTGAGCGAATGCGGAAGCTGACCGGAAAAGATTTACCGTAACACGTTAAAATTGGGTCTGCAGCCCTATTTCAATATGGATGTTTGTCACATCATTTTCTTTAACATAATTTCGGTTAAAATTGTAGGAATACTCAAAACCGCCGAACAACAGCTGTTTCCCTAAAAAGAGGCCGCCATCTATGCCTACTGTCCCTTCAACATCAAGACGCTTATTGTCCCCCATTTCAGGTTTGTTGTAAATAAGATCAAGTGTGCGCCCATGGCGCTGAAAAAAGACCCCGGTATACCCGAATTTCCCGTAATGGCGGGCCCTTACAAACTGGACGTTCGATCCGCTCCCGATTCCGGCACCGAGGATCTGTCCTCGATGAGTATAGCCGCCTTCACTTTTGTGATGAGCATAAAACGTCCCCCCTCGCCCAGGCCGCCAATCGATAAAATAATCTCTGCTCAACCACAATTCACTCAACTCCGCGGTAATAACAAAAAAACCTTCGGACCGTGTCGGTATTACCTGTTCCACGCCCAGACTAAAGGCTTGGGTATGTTCCGGTATTGCGAAAAGCTGGCGAAAATTGCTGGAAAAGTCGTTTCGCGCCCATTCTCCGTAAACCCTGAAACCCGCCTTTTCAAACAGCCATTCGAAGGTAAGTGAAAATCGCTGGTCACGCTGATCAGTTCCCCAAACAGGTTTTTCTTCTTCTGTCTCACCCCCCGTTAAACTAGGTAAAAACATGACGAACCAATCTTCCGGTTGCATCGTGTACCAGAGCGTCATGACGGTCCGGTTCAGTCCCAGTGTAAAACCGGGCAAAAAAACGGGACTGTAGGCCAGTGCCCCGCCGGTAAACAGGTTGAAGTTGTTGTCAGGGTCATCGTCCCGTTCATCCGACTCCCGCGTTCTGCCCCATAGAAATCGTGCTTCAAAATCTCCGGCAGCGGTCTC
>CAZJBZ010000426.1:0-3805 GCA_964543975.1 uncultured Spirochaetales bacterium | reverse complement strand
GAAAACGTGAAACATCTGCATGCTCCGGAATCGAAGTACGATCGGGGATGTCCTCCCAGCTATTCATTCCCGCCTCGGGGTGTTCCCACTATCGATTATGATTCGATGAAAGGGTTCGAACAATTCTTGTGGGAAGGACGACGGCTTCGTTTTCTCCATACACCCGGCCACGGCTCGAATGCCTGCTCGCTGCTTATCGACCATGGGAGAAAACAGATTGTCTTTTGCGGAGACGCGCTGCATGCGGGAGGCACCATATGGGGGCCGTACCATCTGGAGTGGGACCATTGGACCGGGACCGGTGCCCTTGCTGCCTGGGAAGGAATTGCCCGGCTTGAAGGTGTGGCGATCGATTATCTCTGTCCCTCCCACGGACCAATTATCACGGAAAAGCCGCACGAAGCGCTGGCCCGGGTAAAGAAACGGCTCATGGCTTTTTACGAGGCGAAAGGGAATGTTTCTCCCCGAGCGCCTGATCGATTTGTTCCGCCGCGGTGCGTTATAACAGGTATCGATTCTTCCGTTCTCGGGAAAAAGTCCACCGGAAGGAGGCCCAGAGAAGAGGACCTCATAGACAACCAAAAAAAAGAAATAATCGCGTATGAAGTAATTCACAATCTCTACCAATTCGGAACAAACGGATATCTTCTAAAAAGTCAACAATGTGGAGGAGCGGAAGTACTTGTAATCGATCCCACAATAAAAGATCTTCCGGCGCTTGAAATGCTGCTGCGGTACCTTGGGGATCCTCGACCCACAGCTGCACTGATTACCCACTACCATGCCGACCACTGCGACGCCGCTCCATTTGTACGGGAAAAGTACAAGACAAAAATCGTCATGCACCCACAGGTAGCGTATCCGCTTCGCGACGTCAATTCGATCGACGCACCGTGGCTCCCGCCCTTCTCAATCGAACCTGATGAAGTATGGCCTGGTGAAGCAGGGGCTGCCGCGGTGCGACAAGATGAGTTATCGCCTGAAACCGTTCAGCCGGAACAGCGGCTGTGGAATGAGTACCGTTTCTCCATTACCTTCGCACCGGGACAAACCTGGTACCACTGCATGTTCATGACTCTTGTCGATGGGGTGAACGTTGCATTCACAGGCGATTCGTTCCAGCCATCGTCAAAATGGAACGGTACCGGCGGATTTTGCGCGTATAATAGAAGCAGATTTCAAGAAGGCTTTGCCGCCACTGCAGAGGAATTGATCCGGTGGCGTCCCGATATTATTGCAGCGGGCCACGGTCAATACTACTACTTCAACGAAAGCAAGTTCCGAAAAATCATCGATTGGTCGAAAACAGCTGAAAAGGCTGTAAAGGACCTTTGCCCGCAAGGAGACCTGCACAAACACTACTTCAGATGGCCGGTTAGGAAGCCTGACGGCCGGCAATACTCACGGCAATAATCCCACCATTTTAAATAGTATAAAAAAAGGTTTTTCAACTTGTGAGAAAAGGTAAATCAACCGCACGCGTTCCGTTGTCGAGTTGGGTAGTCATATTTATACTGAAGAAAAGAGCCGGGAGAAGTTTATGAATAGTGAAAAAATTAAAAAACAGCGGTGTTATCTATTCCAGAAAACCGAAGCCCAACTTCATCGGGGTAGGCAGTTTAGATGAAGAAGCGTTTCGAAGCCACATCTCGGAAACCTTACGGAAAGCGAAAGGCTGTACGGTAGAGTTCATCTACCGTGACGTCTATACCTTAAACGGTGATCATACCAAACCGGGAAGAGCTGTCCGGATTATCCGGGAACAGATCGACCGAGAGTGGCAGTGAACCCGCGAACCAAACGGTCTTCGGGCCCTGATTATTGCGAGCCGAATTCGTAAGCGGCCCCATAGAGGGCAATAATATTTTCAACCGGTGTGTTCGGCTGTATGTTGTGACTGGAACAGATGATGTACCCGGTCCCGTCTTTACCCAACGTATCGACGAGCATCCTTACCTCTTTTCGTACATCGTCGGGGAACCCGAACGGGAGTACATCTTGATTATCTACACCGCTATGAAAACAGATATTCTGACCGTACTCTTCCTTGAGAGCATCGAGGTCCCACATGCCGCACTTATACTGGATGGGATTGAGGATGTCGATACCCATCCGGACAAGCTCGGGTAACACATCCCGCATATCACCATCGTCATGATGGAATACTCTTATGTCGTACTTTTTCGCCACATCGATCGCTTTTTGCATCGGTTTTTTATAGAATTCTCTAAACACGTCCGGACTGATGAGGAGACCGTGCTGGGAACCGAAATCATCGGTTACCTGGGTGGTATCGATCTTGTCACCCGCTGCTTCGAAACAGCGGGTATGGTATTCGTTGAAAAAGTCTGATATCCGTCCGATAAGGTAGTGGGTGAACTCGGGATCGGCAACCGTATCGATAAGTGATTGTTCGAGACCGCGTAAAAGATTGTGATAGTAGAAGACAGCCGCATAACCAACACTTATGGCACGGCCTTCACACCGATCGATAAGCCCCGGAAGCGCATCGTAATCGTACCAATCGGGATCGGGCCAGGGATACGCCTTCAACTGATCGATCGTTTCCAGCTCCGACATCGGATAGGAAACCTGCTCTACATATTTCCCGGTGCGGTACTGCTGCGTTTTATAACCGAAACCCCACTCATTAT
The DNA here is from genome assembly GCA_964543975.1 of uncultured Spirochaetales bacterium. Taxonomy (GTDB): domain Bacteria; phylum Spirochaetota; class Spirochaetia; order SPDA01; family CAZJBZ01; genus CAZJBZ01. The sequence continues at coordinate 1,151 of CAZJBZ010000426.1, read as the reverse complement.
AGAGAATACCGGCTTCTTCTCGATATTCCGGACCTTTATACGGAGGCGAGACATTGAAAATGCCGTCGATATGCAGTTTGTCCCACAAGGTAAGGATCGCCTTCGGACCGGCGGGGACCAGTCCGCCGTTAAAAAAAATCGATTTTCCTATTCCGTTATCCATTTTATCGATTTTAAAATGAGCCAAAAGGACCTCCATAATTTCGGGGGTCACCCACATATCGCTCGGTAATTTGTCCACCTTTTCATGGTTGATTGCCGCAATTATTCTCTCGCGTGGATTCATTCAGTTTCCTCCATATGTAAAATCGGCAACATCGCGAAAATTTGTCGCCGAGTCGAAAACCTCCGGTTTCAAAACCATCTTGACCAACGCTTCTTCCAGCCCGAAGAGAAGGCACGCAGGATCGAAAAAACCGGAACAGCGAGGACCGCGCACCGCGTATCGTTTGACGGCCTCGGCAGTTTGCCGTTTTGCTTTCTCGAAATTGTAATCGGACGGGTCGGGCCAGGGATAGCGTTCTACTTCCGCGGCGGTTCCCGCATTTGCCAGGGTATAGGCGCGGTGTCCGCCCCAGTCGTCATAACGGGGCACGCCCCATTCACAGAACAAGATATCATCCTGTTGATGCAGATACTCCAAACCGATATTGACACCGTCCAAACCAAGTCGCTCATGAACATCCTCAACCGGCATAGAGAGATAGCCGGCAATGGAATCGGTAATTTCAATTTTCTGAGAGTCGACAGGAATACGGTCGACCGGTTGGTGCCGTATCGCCGCGAGCTCTCTTTCCCGATGAGTCATACACCATTTTTACACTTTTTTTATTGCTCTGAAAATCGCTTTGTTAAAAAGTATAAAAAAAAGTTTACCAAAGATATAAATATATATAAATCCTCGGTATTATTACCATTGCAGTATCCCTCATTACTGCTTTATACTTGAATAAATCAATCATTTTACCGGAAGGGGCGCATGGACCTTCGGCGACAACCCAGCCGAGTTGGAAAAGGTCGACGACTATACGATCCGGTGGACTTTCGATAAACCGTATTCGATCCGCGCCCTTCCACCGCAGGATCTTCCCGCTGTAACCCTTGGTGCCTGGGTACCGATAAAATACGAACCGGACCAGCTCCTTATCATG
>CAZJBZ010000425.1:0-3825 GCA_964543975.1 uncultured Spirochaetales bacterium | reverse complement strand
GAAGAAAAGGACATGACAAGACATCGAAAGCCGAATCAATTTCGGTCTCCGGCAGTATGTCTTGTGAGACAAGACCAGAAATGCAAGCCGGGGAAGCGTAGCTTCCTCCGGTCTCCCTCAATCTATTTGCATGGAACATGCCCCCAATCACTCGATATCGAACTGTTCTCGAAGGGCTTTGCGGAAGGCGGGCGGGTTTAGTCCCAACAGGGAGGCCGCCTTTTCACGGTTGCCTTCCGTCTGATACAGCGCCTGTTTGAAAAAATGTTCTTTTATCTGGTAGATCATGGCATTAATATCTACCCCGTTTTCAGGGAGGGTTAGATTAAACTCGGTTTTTTTCTTATCCCGATTAAAGTATTCGAGGAGATCGGTAGGGAGAAGCTCTACGGTAAGTAGGTCGGACTGACTGATAGCACAGATGTGGCTTACAGCATTCTGCAGTCCCCGCACGTTGGAAGGCCACGGATACTCGGTGAAGCAGGAGGGCAGCTCTTCAGTAAAACGCTTCGTCTCACCGTACTCGTCATTCCATTGTCTAAGGAATTCCCTTGCCAATAAGGGGATGTCCGCTCCTCTCTCACGGAGAGGCGGAAGCTCGATGACCACCTGCCGGATCCGTTCGTAGAGATCACGGCGGAAGAGTCCTTTTTCTATACGGTCTTCCAACTTTTGATTTGTCGCGGCAAGGACCCGGACATCCACAGGGAGCTCCCGATCAAACCCGATCGGCATCACCTTTTTTTCTTCCAATACTCGAAGCAGTTTCGGCTGCAGCTCTATCGGCATTTCTCCGATCTCGTCGAGAAAAACAGTGCCCCCTTCAGCAGCTCGGAAAAGTCCGAGCCGTTCATTGTGGGCCCCGGTAAAGGCGCCCTTTTTGTATCCGAACAGTTCGCTTTCCGCTAAGGTTGGAGCAATTGAAGAGCAGTTAATCGGAAGAAACGGTTTATTCGCCCGTTCACTCTTCTCATGAATCAATCTTGCAACCAGCTCTTTTCCTGTCCCCGTTTCTCCTGATATGAGCACGGAGATATCGCCGTAACCGGCCACCCGAGACGCGGTCTCGAATGCCTGAAGGAAAGCTGGAGACTCACCTATTATTTTTACGGACCCCACGGTGATCCAGACGCCCGCTTTCGGAACAGTATCCGGCGCGACCGGTTCCGATTGATAGAGTATTGATGATGATCCGCGAAACGGTGTTTCTTTTTCTTCCGCAGTCATGGTGATTTCGGGAAAGATCGGACTGTTCAGGTCGATCTCTTTTACTTTGTAGGCACCGGCTGCGTATTTAGGCGGAACACCCTGCAGGAGCCTGGCATCGAGGTAACCGGATTTAGCGAGCAGAAACCATGCCGTCTGCATCTGCGGCGTACCGGAATCGGTAAGGATCGAAACTTCACAGTTGTTCGACCGGGAAGAGGCGAGAATCTTATCTATTCCGGTTTTCAGTTTGGAAAAAATCTCTTCGTAGTCGACGGGGCTTTTTAGGTCCAGACTGACGAACGAGAAGAGTGTTTCCGGATTCATCGTTTTCGATATCTCTTCTACGGTTCGTGCGCGTTCGGTGTAATCTGCTCCGGTACAGAACAGATATACTGTATCGTATGTTTGCGTCTCTAAAAGGGAGAGAAGAGGGCCGAAGGTCTGATCATCCACATTGCTGTAGGGATCTCGATTCCCCACAAATGAAAATAGAGTTGTGCTCTGCTTTCCCCGCATAACGGCCTCCTTCAGGTTACTCTTCTCTCCTCGATTTTATTACAGAATGAGGCGAAGCTCAACGATTATTTGATAGCAGGATCCGTACCAATCTTGATATACTGCTTTAGAGGGCGGTGATAAGCTTTCCGGCAAAAAAATGACCATAATGATGTAACTTTTGTTCCGGTCAAAAGTAATTAAAGTTACGCCGGAGTGTTTTTTGTCGCCTGTTTTCACTGATATCCGGTGATCCGGTGCGGCTCCATTGGCATAAAAATTGCCTAGAATTTAATACAATGACCAATACCGCTTCCGCCGAATACACGACAACCGCATACCCCATGGCCGGACCTATCAAAATTGTCCGTAACAAGCCGGTTAAGATCTATTACTGCAACAGTTACGGAGGCGAGAGCGAACGTGTTATAAACCCGATCAGTATTTACCATCGGTATGGCCATACCTACATCAAGGCCTACTGTTCTCTTGCTGAGGAAGTGCGCACCTTTCGAAAAGACAGAATCATTGCCGCGGAACCGCCAGTGCGCCCGTCCGAATCCAAAGACGCAGAGCAGAAGAGTACGATACAGCCGGAACCGGAACGATACAACCGGGCAGATGACTCTGCGGTTGAAACGGCAGCCGAATCAGCTTCCGAAGCAGGACCCGTCGGACAGAAGAAAGAGAAACGGGTAAGTTTTGGAAGTGTCGTCGGGATCATGTTTTTGTTCGGAATTGGGTTTCTTTTGTTTCTCGGCAGCGATGCCGGGCAAAACGTGTTGGATTTTGTTGAATCGGTTGCTACGGCAAAATCGTACGAAGCGAGTTACAGCGTGCTGACGAGTGCCCTGTCCGAGACAACAAGCAGCGTCCCGAAAGCAGAGAAAAAATCGGCGGAGACACAACCGGAACCGCCTAATACGGTTACAACCACGGAACAGTACCGCGGTTACAGGTATTATAAAACGGTGAAAGGCGGCACCGTAACCTATTCTTTCCCTGATAATAACGAATTTGACCCCGGGCCCGGCCGCAAGCAGTTCGCCGGCCGTCATGATATCCACGCGGCAATCAATGCGTATTGTTTCCGTCAGGCGACCGGGATAACCTCCGTCAGATTGGAACAGCTTTTCAGTGCGGCCGACAGCGACCGGAACGGTTACATTTCCTGGAATGAGGTGCGGAGGTTCCAGCGCATTCTGGTCATGAATTATCGATATAAAAACAACGACATTGCCCTCAGACCCGACCAGTTTCTGGAAGAGAACGGTGGTGATTGTGAGGATTTCGCACTGGTAACCGCGGGCCTGCTCCGGTTCTGGAACTGGCAGCCGTTTATCGGTAGTTTTGCTCCTTCTGAGTACGGTACAGGGCATGCAATCTGTATGGTCTATTCGGACACGGTCCCTGCAGATTGCGGTTATTATTGGCTGAAAGGTCAAGCCACTCCCCAAGGGCTGACGCTTAAGGACGGCTACTACATCCCGGTCGATTATGATTACGTCGGCGCGACGAGTAATGCGATGGGAAAAGAGTGGATGCTGCGAAGAATGTATGTACCGGAAGAGATTTACGGATCGCGGATGTAGGGGGGGATATGCATCCTTCACAGTAGAAGAATATATTCCTAAAGATTCAGTCCCTTATATGGAGATAATGAGGGATAGTGAAGACTTCTGGGCAGGAACACCTAATAAAAAGAAAATTTAGTTTTTTCAAACAGCGAAGGCAGATAGGTTGTTTCGGACAGTGCGGAAAGTCTTTGATTGTTAATAATTTTGGTTGTTCTATTGGTTTCAAATACCAGAAAGATATATTACAATATCAGTTTCAAGACTTTCACGATGCAAATAGACAATTACTGGAATGGAATGAGAAGGTGGCGAGTGTGCGAATCCATGGAACCACACGAGAGCAACCCCTTGAGTTATTTCGTGCTTATGAAAAGTGTGCATTGCACACAGTAACAGCCTCGCCCGCTTCGATTTTCCGGACATTGAGTAAGTAGAATATGTACATAAAAATATTGTACTAATCCGGTCCAAAATTTAAGCCGCAAAGCAACCAGACTATACTTGGAGGAACGATTATGATACGGGACATAAAGCTATACGAAGA
>CAZJBZ010000424.1:0-3826 GCA_964543975.1 uncultured Spirochaetales bacterium | reverse complement strand
ATAGTTCAAGGCAATTTTTTCAAAGAATTAAGGGAACGTTCAGTTAATGAAATTACAGCGATAGATTTACCTGGAATAGCCATTGGCGGCTTATCAGTTGGGGAATCTTTCGAAACTTTTTCCGATTTTCTCACATTCACAACATCACTTCTACCGTTGGAAAAACCAAGATATGTAATGGGTATAGGAACACCGGAATTTATTCTAAAAGCGGTCGAGGTCGGAATCGATATGTTTGACTGTGTTTTCCCAACTCGAATCGCAAGAAACGGTGCGGTTTTTACACGAGAAGGAATACTTTCACTTAAAAAAGAAGAGTATAAATACGATATGAATCCTATAGACGCGGCTTGCCATTGCAAGGTATGTACACACTATTCAAGAGCTTATATCAGACATTTGATAAAAACAAAGGAAATCTTAGGACCGATGATCACGACGGAACATAATCTCTTCTTTCTCTTTCAATTGATGGAAGAGATAAAACAACACATCTCCAACGGTTCATTTAGCACCTATAAGAATGAATTCCTTAGCAGATATTTGGATAAATCATTATGATAGATGCCGGAAGGAAGCAGGAACAGAGTCTTCAAAAGAGTACAAAAAATACCGCGCTGGTTATGATTTCGACTTTTGTTTCGAGACTGTTGGGATTTATCAGAATCGCAGTTATCGGTGCTGTTTTCGGAGCTACCGGACAGGCAGATGTTATCAATGCAGTTTTTACCATTCCTAATAACTTACGAAAACTTCTTGCGGAAGGCGCGCTTTCTTCCGCGTTTATTCCCGTTTTATCCTCTGCAATAGTCCAAGATTCCGATAAAAATCGTCCAATAAAAATAGCTCGCAATGTTCTGACTTTTCAATTTATCATTCTTATTCCCTTATGTCTTCTATCGATTATTTTCGCGCGTCCCCTCATCTCTCACGTTTTGATTGATTTCGCTAATCCGGAATTAACGGAACTTTCAATAAGCTTATTCCGTTTTTTAATCAATTATATACTCTTGGTGAGTATCAGCGCGGTTATGATTGCTGTCCTTAATTCTTATAATCTTTTTTTCATTCCGGCGATAACCCCTATCCTTTTTTCCATCTCTGTAATCTTATCAATTCTTTTTCTCCATAGATTTTTAGGTGTTTTTGCCATGAGTGTGGGAGTTCTTGCCGGTGGTATAGCTCAAATATTATTTCAAACGCCTTTATTCAAAAAACTTCAATTCGATTTCCATTTGGATTTTCAATTCCGTAATAGAGATTTCTTAGTCATTCTTAAACGGTGGTTGCCTGTTGCCGCTACAGCGTCCATTTTCACTATAAATCAGCAAATTGCAATCCGTTTTGCGACCGGACTTGAGATAGGTAGTTCCACAGCTCTCGCTTTTGCACTTGTCTTTTTTCAACTGCCGTATGGTATTTTTTCAGCCTCCGTTACAACAGTGCTCTTCCCCCGGTTAAGCCGACAAGCTGCGGAAAGCGATATGGACGGTTTACGTGAAACTGTTCAATACGGCATTCGTTCACTCATGGTTGTATTAATACCCTCGGCCATTATTCTTGGTTTTTTGGGTAAGGAAATCATCTCGGTAGCCCTTTACCGCGGCGAATTTACTCGAGAAGCCACAATTGTTACTGATCATGTATTAACCGGATACATCATTGGTTTGTTTTTTGTAGGCTGTTATCATTTTCTTCAGCGTTTTTTCTATGCTCTCGGTGACTATTCCGCTGCATTCCGAATAGCTCTCGTAGTTTTCGTTCTGGATGTTGGATTTTCATTGTGGCTAAAAGAAACAAGACTTCGTGTCGTCGGTCTTGCGGTTGCCAATTCCGTTGCATTTTCTTTTGGCTGCCTGTTAATGTTGTTTTTAGTTAAAAGAAAGATAAAACTTCAAAACTGGAAAGAGATAGCCGTCACTTTTAGCAAAGTAACGATATCAATGGCTCCATTAATCGGTTTTCTTATAGGTTATAAAACTCTTACCGGAGCTTGGTGGGAAGAGGGCAGTACCTTTAAAACTTTTGGATTACTTTTACTTTCTGCAGTTGGAAGCATCGCTATCATTATAATCATGTATTATATTTTAAATATAGAAATGATAAGAAATCTTATCCGGAGGAAAACATTAGTATCATAACCATAGACCGATACATCTTAAAAAAAGGTATCGTTGCTTTTTTCTTTTTTGCTTTCTGCGCATTTTTACCTGCCCAGGAAACAAATAACGAAGATAATACTATACAGCCTTCAACAGAAGATACAAACCAGGATACGGCAACAGAGAGTGATGAAAAAAAAGAAAAACCCTTAATCGAAAAACGAAAAGCCACTCTAACGTACGGTATAAATAGTGAGATTATCGAGCTAATCAATACGCTCAAGGAAGAAGAGAATAAAAAACTAACGAAAGAGGTATTAACACTATTTGAAAACACTTACAGCCATGAAGTGATTCAGTCTGTCATTCAATACTTCGATGCTATAGATTTTAACGAAGGATACGAGAGAGCATTTTCACTATTAAAAAACGAAGATGAGTTGCCAAACCAAGTAACCGCGCAGCTTATTACGTACTTATCCGAAAGTATAAAAAAAGAGTATTTGGACTTTATCAAAACATTTCTGGAACACGACTCACAAGAGGTAATTTCCGCTACACTTAAAGCAATTGGGAACTCCTCGGATAAGGAATATGTATCAATCCTATTGCAAAAACTTGAAAATGATGATTTCCCCACTATGATGAAGCCCAATATTCTTTTGGCCTTAGGAGAATTACAATCAGAAGAGGCATTGCCTAAACTTATTGATATAGTACAAGATGAGAGAGAAGAGATCATTTGGAGACAGTTTGCCTGTTACGCACTGGGCAAAATACATGATCCACAAACAATCGATATTTTGAAAGAGGCTGCCCGCTCAGATAATGCTCTCCTTCGAGCATACGCTTACTCAGCCTTAGGCTCTTTCAATGACGAAGAAGCATTTTCGATACTTATGGAAGGTTTAAAAGATTCTTATTGGAAATCACGCGTACGTGCAGCTGAAGGATTGGCAGTGCAAAAAGTAGAGGCAGCAGTGCCAATCCTTGTTTACAAAGCAGAAAATGATCCGGAATTAAATGTGAGAGAAGCAGCCGTAAACGCGTTAGCTCAAATCGGGGGAAATGAAGCTTTCGATACGGTAGCGGAACTTTTTACCTCTGAAAAAACGCCATTCACTCTCCGTTATACAGCGTTAAAAAATCTTATCGAAAAAAACGCAACCGATTCCGTCCAATTAATTCGGCAAGAAATTGATGAACACTGGAATGATCCTCAATTTAAATTTGTATCCCAAATTTGTTCTATCTTAGCGGACAGCAAAGCTCCTGAATTAAAACCGCTATTCACCAGACTTCTGCGGCACCCTCATTTTCTCATCCAAATACGCGCGTTGAGAGGAATACAGAGAAACGGATTTTCAGAGCTACAAGGAGAAGTAGAAAAACTCACAGAGGAATCTATGCCGAAACAGGTAAAGGAAACAGCACGTTCAGTCCTCAATTCTTTTGAATAAAATCACGATCGACCGGGCCAGGCGTTTCAACAAGCCGCATTATTCTGTTAATCCTTTCCAATTTTGATATGTAGATTCGAAATACGAAAAAAACTTCATAACCGGAAGGTGAAACAAGTTTTATCCGTTTGTTTATACAATCATAAATGACCGGTTCGGTATCAGGAAAAAACGCATTTTTTCGGATATGAAGTTCATAATCCCCGTTTTTATTTGATAGAGCCGCTACACATTTCGGTAATGGAATTAAAAAAATAAGGTAGT
>CAZJBZ010000423.1:0-3830 GCA_964543975.1 uncultured Spirochaetales bacterium | reverse complement strand
TGGACCATAGATGGGGAGAAAAAGGGACTTCGATACGGAGAAAATCCCGGACAACCGGCAGTTCTTTACAAATTAGTAAACGGTAATATTGTTTTAGGTAATGTTGAGACGATTCACCCGGGCAGGCACCTTGCATCAGAAATAGAACTGATTCAATCAGGAAAACATCCGGGTAAGACGAATATTACCGATATCGATAACGCACTCAATATTCTGCGTTTTTTTACTGAAACACCCTGCACGATAATCGTAAAACATAATAATCCTTGTGGAGTCGCGAAGGGAGCTTCTTTAACTGAGTCTTATAAAAAAGCACTTCTTGCCGACCGCATAGCCGCATTCGGTGGAGCAGTTGCCGTAAACAGAAGTATTGATAAGGAAACAGCCGAAGAGATAAGTACCGGATATTCTGAAGTTGTTGCCGCGCCGGATTTTGAAGAAGGTGTAATAGATATTTTGGCATTAAGGAAAAATTTACGAATTATGAAGATTAGAAATATAGATAATCTGCATGAATTTATCGGTAAACGGTTTCTCGATTTTAAATCTTTGATCGATGGAGGTATTGTCGTTCAATGGTCCTACTCTCCTAACACACTCTCAAAAATCGATTTTATCTTTCCTGAGGTTTCATACAAAGGAACAACGTATACTATCAAGCGCCACCCGACTGATGAGGAATTTGAAGATCTTCTTTTTGGATGGCTTGTAGAAAGCGGCATAACGAGCAATTCAGTTATTTACGTTAAAAACGGAGCGACAGTGGGAATAGGGACCGGAGAACAGGATCGTGTCGGTGTCGCTGAAATTGCAAAAGATAAAGCATATAAAAAGACCGCCGACAAATTAGCATGGATTACATACGCAAAATCTTTCTCCGAACTCAGTAAGGAAAAACAAAAAGAAATCGAGTTAGAGGCAAAAAAAACCAACGGCGGTTTAAAAGGTGCGTGCATGATTTCTGATGCATTCTTTCCCTTCCGTGACGGAATAGATGTCGGTCTTCGAGAAGGCGTTTCGGCAGTAGTGCAACCGGGTGGCTCACGTAATGATTATCAGTCGATTGAGGCATGTAACGAATATAATGCCGCAATGGTCTTTACCGGTCAGCGTTCATTTAAACATTAATATCTTTACTCCTTTAATTCCAAGTATTATTTTTTAAGAGTATGAAGTATCTCATTAAAAATTGATGGGGGTAGCGTTGTATGTATGAGATTGTACCAAGAAGGTCGTTGGTAAAATACGGTTCATTTGCCGTGGGCGGTTTCGGGGGCGGAATCGTTTTATTCATACTTCGTAGCATAGCTACAACCGGTTCAGGTGCCGTTTCTTGGGGTGGTATAACTGTCGGAGGAATATTAGCATTAATCGGGTATGGTCTTTCGCGGTCAAAGGATGATAAAATTTTGGGAGTGACTGCCATTGGTGCCGGAGCTTTAACAATAATAGCTTCACTGCCTATCGTCGGATGGCTTGCGGGTGGGCTTATGTGGGTCGGCGGATTTGGACTTATAGCTGCCGGCATTGTAAACCTGTTTAAATTTTTTCGCGGTCGAAAAACACGAATGTGAATGAAGCACCTTATCCGAAGTCACTTCGTGAATAGATCGAACAGATGAAAACAAAAAAATTATTTTGGCTCGAAACGTACGGCTGTGAAATGAATAAAGCCGAAGCAGTTTATTTAGAAAAAGTGTTGGCTGAAGGAGAATGGGAAAAGGCATATAACCCGAAAAATGCGGATCTTGTTATTTTGAATACCTGCGCTGTAAGAAGAAGTGCTGAAAAGAGAGTTTGGGGGCGGTTAGGTGAACACGCAGCTTTAAAACGGCAGAAAGGGTTCATTTTGACGGTTATGGGATGTATGGCACAAAGGCTGCAAGGTGAAATCCAAAAAAAAATACCTGAAGTTGATTATGTCATCGGTACTTTTGAAAAAATACCCTATATTCAATCACTTAAAACCGGTTCTCAGGACTATTCTAAATCTAATAACATTGATCAACGCCTTTTTCCCTCCTGGTACGGTTTTACGAATAGCATGAGCAGTTTCATTCCTATAATGCATGGCTGCAATAATTTCTGCAGCTACTGTATAGTTCCCTATGTAAGAGGTCCGGAAGTTTCTCGAAGACCGCCTGAAATCATTGAAGAGATAAAGAATGCGGTCAACAATGGGACCAAAGAGATTATTCTGTTAGGCCAAAACGTTAATTCTTATTACAGCAGCATAACTAAAAAAACAATTTTTTTTCCGGATCTATTATCTCTTATTCATAAACAGTTAAACAAACAGGTCCGGATAAGATTCTTAACGTCACATCCTAAAGATTTTTCCCAACAATTAGTAGAATTAATACGGGAATACCCCGAACTTTGTAACCACATTCACCTTCCTATTCAAAGCGGCTCCGACAAAATATTACGGATGATGAATCGAAACTATACTCGTTCAACCTATTTAAAACTTGTCGATTCTATCAGAGAGAATATTCCAAATGTAACTCTCTCTACCGATCTTTTGGTCGGTTTCCCGGAGGAAAATGATAAAGATTTTAAAGATACTTTAGATATTGTAAAAAAAGTCGAATATAACGACGCGTTTATGTATAAATATAATCCAAGAGAAGGTACGAAAGCATACAACTATGGTGATGAAGTCGCGGAAGAGGTAAAATCGACACGGTTACAACAGTTAATAGAATTTCAACAACCTATCGGTAGAAAAAGAAGAAAAAATGAGATAGGAAGAACTGTTCCCGTCTTGGTAGAAAATATATCAAAAAAGAGCTACAATGAGCTTGTCGGTAGGACCGATAACAATAATATGGTTGTATTTCCCGGAAGACATGATATGATTGGTCAATTCGTTACTATTCGGATTATTTCAATTCTAGGTAACACTTTAAAAGGAGAAGTTAATTTATGAAACCTTGGAAATTGATTATTTTCTTGATAATTTTGGCATTTGTCGTTTTCTTCGCCGGTTTCAATATTAATAACATTTCTTCAATTTCTTTTGGTTTTTTTAAGCTTGAAGAGGTCCCGATCTTTCTAAGTCTCTTTATCGCTTTTCTTCTCGGCGCTTTTATCATGTTGCCGTTCACTTTTCGTCGAGGGAAAAGAGGTGATAAAAAAAAATCGAAACAATCTGAAGATGTTGTTGAAAAGAAAGAACAACCTGAAAGCCGCGAACAGACGGGGGAAACTCCAAACGATTCCTAAAGCAATCGTTATTCTTTTTTTTCTGATAAAATTCTTAATGGTAGAAACGGTGGGACCTGTTTTCCCCCAACAGATTCAATCGACCGGTACTAAGAGTCGAACTACCGAGACTGATGAAGAAAGAGGCCGCTTGCTTCAACTACTAATTACCAATCCTGATCACGAACTGTATGAAGAGAATTTAGAAAAATTATTATCGTTGTATACTCATCCGGATGAACAAATCTCAGTTTTGAATGATATTCTGGAAAAGAGTGAATCTCCGCAAATCCGCAATTTCATTTTTCGCTGTTTTGCCGGGATAATGGAGCAGTTAGGCCGTCTGCAGGATGCACAAAGTTACTATGAAACGGCGGCTTTCCTTTCCACCGACAAGAAAGATTTTTCCAGTCTTATGGAATCAGCAAAGCTCCTCTTTGAATTGGGAAAACTGGAAAAGTCGGAAAATCAAGCAAAAACTGTCATAACAGCCGCCCCGAATCAAACGCTTATCATCGATGCCCTGATTCTTCTTGCAAAAATATCGAATGTTACCGGTGATATCGTAAACGGTGGTAGACAAGCTGAAATCCTTATATCGAAATATTCAGTTACCCAGCTCC
>CAZJBZ010000422.1:0-3833 GCA_964543975.1 uncultured Spirochaetales bacterium | reverse complement strand
AATGGATCAAAAGGGTGGGGGGGAGTGTTTTACTAGGCGCCCTGCTCTCAGTCGTTCTCTTTTATGTGTAGTATCTCTTCTTCCGAGAGGCCGGTTATTTCACAAATCTCTTCGATCGGGTAACTCTTTTCAAGCATTTTTCGGGCGGTCTCAATTTTTGTTTTCATTGTCCCTTCTTCCAACCCTCTTTCCAACCCTTCTTCTTTGGCCCTTTTCGCGGCCCTCCGTTCCCAACTCGTTACGTACGGCATCGTCTTTCCTCCTGTTATCTCGATCAACTCCTCATTAAGGTCCCGTTCTCTCTCTTTCGACAGTTGCAACAGCCAGTCTATAAACTTGAGCACCGCTTTAATACGGTTTTTCGAATACTGCTTTCCAAACAGTGTTCTGATCAGCTCCTTCTTAGCATCATACAGGTCCTCTTCATGCCCTCTATCTTTACTATAGCGTAAAGAGGCTAGGACGACCAGGGCAAAAGGATTGTTGCTTGTTTCAAGGACCGCCCTTGATGATCGATAATCGATAAGTTTCACGACCGGAAACTCCATCTCGAGTCTAAAACCCCACCGCTCTCTGGAATAACGGTTCGGCCGGTAAGTCGGGTCCGGGTCGGTCAGAATAACCGCGCTTATTACCTCTCTGTTGTACCGATTGAATATCCGATAGGTGTAGATGAAGATTCTTTCGGCAAACTCTTTTTCTTTATTCCCTTGTACTTCGACATGGAGAAGCAGCCATTTTTCAGGCCCGGATTTCAGATAAACTTTTACCAATTTATCAGCGTATCGTTTCCCTACTTCATCCCGATCCATTATTTTTTGCAGTTCTTTGTCTAAAAATGAGTATCCTCTTGAGAAATCAATGTCCCGATGCATGCGGGGGAAAAAAAAGGACAAGAAATCTTCGAAGAGTTCTTCGATAACGTCTTTCCAGGCCGAGTCTTGCGATACCTGTTGTGAGTTTGTTTTCATGATGGTGTTCCTCCGTTTCTAGTATGTAAAACGGGGGAAACAGGGCTGCTGCTTCTCATCATAACCGGTATAAGGACTCTTTTTTCCAAAAAGCAGTTCATATTAGACAGTTATTCCTGAAGGGAAACTAAAGGCATCCACGTAGGCATCGCACGGCCGGACCGAACCAAAAGCAACTTCTATTACGCTATTGAAAAACAGAACGAGATTGTCTGGGAACATCCGCCTGTAGAAGAAGAGAAAAAGAGGTCCTTAAGCAGAATGAACGGTTATCTGGGAATCATTAACCACTATAATACCCACCGATTGTGAAGACGAATGGTTTTGATCCGCCCCTCCGGCTGGTGTCCGGTAGGCCGGATCACTTCCGCGATATCTTTATGTTCGATTTCGGTTGCTGAAAGAACATATCGGAGATGTGGTCTTTCAGCCGATTATCGACGAAGCTCTTCGGTCCACTATGCATTCATCAGGACGCCCATCATTTTTCGGGCGAATGCGTCGTGCCCATAGGAGGGAGCGTCTCCGCCGAACACGGCATCGGACGCCTCAAGAGATCGTTTCTCCCCGTCCAGTACACCGCCGATGAGATCGAGTCGATGCAGAATGTAAAAAAATTCTTCGACCCGGATGGGAGCTAAATCCGGTAGTTCCGCTGAAGTACAGGCCTCAATCATCGCTTTTTCTTCGTCCTGTAGCCCGAACTTTTTACCCAGCAGCCTGATAAGAACCTTCTACTCGTCCTTCTTCTCGGCATATCGTACGTTTCCAGCATCGTCTCTTGCACCTTTTTAAGCACGCCGATGATCCTTTCGGCCCCCCGCGGCGCTTCTCTACTTCTCTAGATCGAACTTCATGGAAAGATAGTTGAGGAGGTCTTTCAGGGTGACGATGCCTAAGAGTTCGCCGTCTCGGGTTACCATCAGTCGGCTGTTGCCGGTCCGCTGCATGAGGGTGAGTGCCTCGCTCGCGTCCATATCCGGGTGAACGGTGTTTTCTTCCGAGCAGGAGTGGGCCAAATCTCGAACGTTGGTGCGATCCCACTGTTCCTTGGGAATAGATTTGATGTCCGCGGTGGTAATGCAGCCCGACAGTTCCCCGTTAGGGTCCGTCACCGGAAACATTTTGTAATGATGGGTATAAACGTAATCTTCGACCAATTCCGATATGGGCAGGGTTTCGGTCACGGATACCGCGTCCTGTTTCATAAACTTTTTCACGGGGATGCCGCTTAAGGCGCGTACCATCCGGAGCCGTCGGTAAGAGTTTCGTGAAGCACTGTTTAGGAAAAAACCGATCACTATCCACCAGATGCCGCCCAAAAAATCCCCCTGGAACATGAAGAAGAAGCCGAATCCGGCGAGGAGGAATCCGAATCCGGAACCTATTATCGAGGAGATGCGTGTCGCGCCGAGCAGATCGTTTTTCCCCTTCCAGAGGGCCGCCCGCAAGACGCGGCCGCCGTCCAATGGAAACGCCGGTACCAAATTGAAGATGCCTAAAATGATGTTGATCCGAAAGAGATACCAGAAGATTGCCTCGATCGATTTCGGCGCTCCCCCTGTTCTGCTTAACAGTTCCAACCCGAAAAAGATGAAACCGATGGCGATGCTCGAGAGCGGTCCCGCGATAGCCATCAGAAACTCCGCCTTCGGAGTGGGAGGTTCCTCTTCCATATGGGCGACTCCGCCGAAGATCCACAAGGTGATTTCCTTGATCGGCATTCCGAACCGTCTGGCGACAAGTGAATGGCTTATCTCGTGAAAGACGATACCGCCGAAGAGCCCGATCGCTCCGATGATCCCCATAATCCAGTAGCTCCCCGGCGGTAGATTTTGGTAGTAAGCCGGGAAAAGGCCGGTTGCCAACGACCAGGTAATCAAGAAAGCGATGATAAGCCAACTGTAATCGGCTTGAATTTTAAAGCCCGCGATTCGAAAGAGTGTTATTCTGTTTCCAAACATTTCCGTCTCCCTTTCTCTAATATACATCTTTGAGTGAGGCAGTGTGAATCAAAAAAGGACGGCGGAATCTGAAAGGATGGCCGATTTTAACGCCCCGCCGCCGGTTACGCCGCGCCCTTTGCCTGAGGTGTTCCCTTCTCCTTGCTGTAAACGGTTAAAAAAACACCGATCAACACGACTGCCCCGCCTAAAAGGGTCGCCAAGCTTACCGATTCTTTCAGAATGATCCAGGCCAGGAAGGAGGCGCCGAGGGGTTCCCCTAAAGTGACTACAGCGACACTCACAACAGGAAGGTATTTCAGTGCATAGTTGAGGGAGGTGTGACCGATAATCCGGGGAACTGCCGCCAAAAGAAAAAACATGAGGTAGGTAAAAGGTTTGTACCCGGTCCATGGATTGCCGGTCACCAAAACCAGGCCGATCAGGACCACCGCCGCGAACCCGTAGGTTACGTAGGCATAGACCGTTGTGCTGATGGTCTGTCTGATGGTCCGGCCGAACACTTCCGACGCCGACCTTGTAGATGAAATCAGCTTGGTGAACGTTTTCAGAGATCTATTGTCGACACTATCGATGCTTACTGGTTGTATTTATTCACGTAGCAGCTTTAAAACCTGCTCTTTGGTCTCAGCGAAAACGAACTTGTCCAGCGCTTGGTCCAATTGTTCGGGTGAAGTACAGTTTCTAATCATCGCTGCTTCTTCAGCCTTAAGCCCAAACTTTTTATTTATCAGCCGGACCAGCACCTTCTGCTTGTCCTGTAGTTCACCTTCCACTCGACCCTCTTCTTTCAATTCATCCATGCTCTGTGCCAACATCGGTTTACTCCTTTCGTTAGTATACTCCTTTACCTTTTGAATATCCACACCCTGATGTGCTAAAAGGCCTATGATATAGC
>CAZJBZ010000421.1:0-3837 GCA_964543975.1 uncultured Spirochaetales bacterium | reverse complement strand
CCAGACTCTATTTTCATGTTACACCTGCATAAACTTAATGCAAGTTATTTTACAGACCCCATGGAAAGGCCTTGGGCGTAGTAACGCTGAAATATTAGGAAAAGGATAATACTTGGTATGATAGTAACTGTAATCCCCGCCTGTAAAGCCCCCCAATCAATGGAACCATAATATCCGGTACGAATGATCCGTATTTCGAGAATTTGAGATAATTGTGGATACTGATTTTTGTCATAAAATAAGTTGGTGGAGACGCGGAAGCTTTCATTGTAGGCTTGAAGGAGTTCATAATTGAACAAAATATTGGGAACATAAATAATAGTAACAAAAAGATGTTGATCGAATAATACCGTTGGGGAGACTTCTAATCTTGTCTCACTTATATCGGGTTTTAACATATCAAATTGTTACATTCTAATTTGATTCCAGGGCACGACATCACAACGATCAGCCCATACCTGATATAGCTTTTCCATATTACGAACACGTTCTTTTTCACTAAAGGCAAGATCTTCCAGTTCTGTTCTGTTCTTCTCCATGTTATATAGTTCCCACGGTTTATCATATTCTCTTACTAATTTCCATTTACCTTTACGAACCGCACAATTACCCTCATGCTCCCAAAAAACGGGCGATGTTCTTTCCCAAAACTTTCCCCAAAGTAAAGGTAAAATGCTTTCACCTTCCATCGGTGATATTGGTGCGCCACAATTTGTGGTTTGTGGATAAGATGCCACCGTTGCTTCTACACAAGTTGCCATGATATCGACTACATGTACGACTTGTGGCTTGAGAGTTCCCTGTATATTATTTATGGATTTAACACTTTTGTTCTTTATAACACGGGGCCATGATACTATAAAGGGTGTCGCTATACCTCCTTCATGTACCCATCTTTTATAAAGACGGAATGGTGTATTGCTTACATTCGTCCAGGATTTATCATAACTCATGAATGTTTCTTCACCACCTGGCATACGATCTGGATCGTTGCCAGGCTTTACCGGACGGCCATCTCTGGTAGGATATACATAATTCTCAATCCATCCGTTTTCATGTAGGAATTCGGAGCAACCCCCATTATCAGATAGGAACATAACCAGTGTGTTATCGTATATATTGTTGTCTTTCAAGGCCTGCATAATGCGACCGACCCCCTCATCCATTTTGTCCACCTGTGCAGCATAAACAGCCATCCGCATGTCTTCCCATTCTTGATTCTCAACAACCTTCCAAGAAGGAGTTACAGGATCTTTTGGACTTAAAGGCCATGCCCGTTGCATGATTCCTTCCGACAAAAGTCTTTCGTATCTTTCCATCCTATACGTGTTGTATCCACGATTATATTTCCTTCGATATTTTTCAATGTTCATCTGTGGAGCATGAAGTGGCCAGTGAGGGGCTGTATAAGATACATATAGGAAAAATGGAGCATTCTTTTCTTCATCTGTATCAATGTTACCCCCTCCTAAAGAATTAGGTGAGGATGGGTTTTCCCAGCGGTTTATTAATTCCACCGCATGATTACTCAAATCGTCCGTAAAATAGTAATCTTTTATGTCCGGGTGTATATGAATGAATTTTTCCCCTTCCATTAGTGTGTGAGGATTATAATAGTTACTGCAACCCTCCAAGATGCCATAATAATAATCAAAACCTCGCTGAATTGGGAGAGGATGTCCGGATGTGCCCGGTCTCCACTGATTTTTATTGAAAGCGCTGTAAGCGCCTCCTACGTGCCATTTGCCTATCATACCTGTTTTATAACCTGCTCCTTTAAGCACTTCAGGAATTGTAACACAATCGTCACGCAAATAACCTTGATAGGAAGGGTAGCCATGATTACCGACCATATGACCGACACCAGCCTGATGTGGATAGAGACCAGTCAACAAAGAAGCCCTGGTCGGACAACACCTTGCGCAATTGTACATCTGAGTGAATCTCAAACCTTCACGGCCCATTTTGTCCAAATGAGGCGTTTGAATCTCAGATCCATAGCAGCCGATATCTGAAAAGCCAAGATCATCAACTAAAATAATAATAATATTGGGTTTAGGAGCATGAGTTTGTGTATTGTTGATTTGCTTTTTACTACTGTTTACTATAAAAAAATCTTCCATAATTCTGTATTTCATCATTCATTGCATATATAAGCAAAGGATCGGAAGGAACATTGTGACTAGGGCCTGCTATGTACCCACCACCAGGACCCAATTGATCTATTCTTTTTCGTACCTCAAAGCGAACTTCTTCTTCAGTCGTTCCTGGGCGGTTTAGGACAAATTGACTATCAATGCCCCCATGAAAACAGATTTTATCACCAAATCGTGTTTTTAAAGTTGTTAAGTCATTACAGGGCTGGCAAGGGTTCCATATGTCCGGTCCCATTTGTACAAAATCATCGAAAATCAGTTCGATCTTGCCGCAGCAATGTTGATCCACAATTAGTCCATATTTCTTCGCTGCGTTGTATATACGTTGCGTATTAGGTTTTAAGATGTTTCGCCATACTTCTGGTGGTAATAATAAATTGTATTGTCCTCCCCAATCATCTCCATACCATATCATTTCAAGACCTATAGTTTCATGCAATAGACGAATTACTTCAATTTTATAGTCGGCAATGGCGGCACATAAATCATACATTGCCTGCGGTTCAGTTATAAAAGATATAAGTGATTCTTCCATCCCTAATAAATAATTGCACCTTTCTAAAATTCCTGCCTGTATTAAACCGACTGCAAGGCGATTGTCTTGATCAATGGATTGTAGATCAAGAGGCTTCATTTCAAATCCTTCAGTAAGATCACTCCATTGTTTAATATCCAATTTGGGGAATTGAACCACTTTATGCCATTCTTTTACATTTGAGAGAGGTTGTTTGCCTCTAGTTGGATAGGTTCCTACTCTAGGATCTGAATCTAGTGTCCAGTGAACCCCCCACTCATCGTAACCTGTATTTAACGGACGCTCAATCAATGGTGCATGAATAAATAAAGAACTTTCAAGTCCGTTTGGTATCCACTGAGGTTTGTTGTGTTGTATAGCACGTAAAAGGTTTTGTTTTCCATTCATCGAAAATTACCCCTTCAAGCCCGAATAACTTGCTCCTTCAACGAACGATCTTTGTCCGATGAAAAATACCAATAGGGGAGGAATTATAAACATGACGGAAAGTGCCATAATCATGTTTACGCCTGTGTGAGAAGTATATTCGCTTCTAAAGAATAACAGTGCTAGAGCTATGGTTCTTTTCGCTGTAGTATTGATGTAAATTAGAGGACCTAGCAGGTTGTTCCACTCCCAAACAAAGCCTAGAATCGCTACTGTAAATAATGCAGGCTTTGCTAATGGTAAACATATGCGCCAGTAAATACCAAAAAAATTACATCCATCAATTCTTGCAGCACTATCAAGTTCTGTTGGTATTTGTAAAAAAAACTGACGCATAAGAAATATAAAAAAAGGAATTCCGCCAAAATATATAGGCACAATAATTGGAAAGTAAGTATCCAACCAACCAAGAAAACGAAATATTATAAATTGTGGAATCATAGTCACTGTGTAAGGAATCAGCATTGTTGCTAAGACTAGAGAAAAAAGTATTTCTCGTCCAGGAAATCGGGTCCGTGCAAAGCCAAAACCAGCTAAAGAAGAGCTAATTAATGATCCTAACACACTTAAGGTCGTGACTAATAAGGTATTTCGAAGGTAAAGAGCGAAGTCCATAGCCATAAAAGCCTTAGGATAATTAATCCATAATATTTCTTTTGGAATCCAGTTTGATTTTAAAACTTCGATATTTGTTTTTAAAGATAGTGAAATCATCCAAAA
>CAZJBZ010000420.1:0-3862 GCA_964543975.1 uncultured Spirochaetales bacterium | reverse complement strand
GCTTCCGCCTCATTTTTTCCGGCAGGTCTTCGTTTTTTCGGTTTCGGGCTTGGAAGCAATCTTAAGATGATGCCGCTGCAATCAGCGGACGGGATGTGGACGGTAACCGGTTTCGGAAGCGTGACGGCACGGTTCCCTATTGGGGACCGTGCCGCCGTTTTTGCGCACGGCAGTGCCGGATATTACTACTGGAGCGGCATCGGATGGGACGCCGCGGAAGTGGACGGCGGCGGTTTCGTTGTCAAAGGTGGAGTGGCAGCAACCTTTCGGCTGTTCGGACCGTTTTCTCTGGGGCTCGGTGCTTCCTACGATTTGTATACGAAACTGTATAACGGTGTCAGCTTCGACCTAGCGGTGAGATTGGATATTCCGCTTACAACCGGGAAGCAGACTGTCGAGGTCCACGCTGAAGAGGAGGTAAGGCCGGAACCGTATACCGAAGCCGGTACGGAAAAGAAAGAACAAACGCTTGAGGATGGGCCGGGGGCCCCAAAGGACGCCGAGTTCTTCGTAAAAATTGATGAGGTTGAACTCCAAAAACTTTATCCGGTTCTGTACAAGTATTACGACAATCATCCGCTCGGTTCGGTTGTCGTGAAAAACAGCGGGACGCATCCGGCGGAAAATATTCGGATGCAGTTTTATGTGGAACGGTACATGGACAATCCGATGGAGATAGGCGAGCTCTTCACCCTAGGTCCCGGAGAGGAGAAGCGGCTTGATCTCTACGGGCTTTTTACCGAAGAGCTGATGCAGATAACCGAAGGGACGAAAGCGTCGGCAAAGCTGAGCCTGGCTTATACCGTAGGTGAGGAAACCTACTCGCGGGACTATACGCCGGTGCTGGAATTCCATAACAGAAACGCGCTCAGTTGGGATGATGATACGAAAATCGCCTCGTTTGTCACCGCGAAAGACCCGGAGATTCTTACCTTTGCCAAACGGATCGTCAGCTGGATGCAGGATGAGAAAAATCCGGCCGTGGATGAAAATCTGCAGAAGGGGATCGCTATTTTTGAAGCTCTCGGCAGTTACGGGATGCAGTATGAGATAGACCCCACAACCCCGTTTTCCGAGTTTTCCGAAGACACGACAACGATCGATTTTCTGCAATTCCCAAGACAGACCCTGCAGTTTACCAGTGGAGATTGCGACGATCTCTCCGCGCTCTACACTTCGTTGTTGGAAGCGGTGGGGGTGGAGACCGCGGTCATTACCATACCGGGTCATATCTATGCGGCCTTTGCTCTGGAAGCACCGCCGGAAGAGGCCCGTCGAAAATTCAGCAGGCCGGATGAACTTATTTTTCGGCAAGGGAAAGTATGGGTGCCTGTTGAAATAACGTTATGCCGGGAGCCGTTCGGTAAAGCGTGGGAGAGGGGAGCGAAGGAGTGGCGGGAGAACAACTCCCGGGACCAGGCGAAGCTCTATCCGACGAGAACATCGTGGCAGACCTATCAGGCGGTCGGTTTTAAAGAGGGGGCCTCGGGTATAGAGCTGCCGGACCGAACTACCGTTACCGAGGCTTTTAGGCGGTCGCTTGACCGGCATATAGATAAGGAAATTTATCCGCAGGTCGCGCGTTTACACAACAGAATGGCTGAAAGCGAAACCCCCTATAAATATCAGAACAAATTGGCGGTGCTCTACGCTCGTCACGGCATGTACGAAAAAGCTCTCGAGACACTGGAAGAGATTGTTGCCCGCGAGGATTATCCTCCGGCTTTCATCAATCTGGGTAATATCTATTTTCTCCGGGATGAGTATAGTGCGGCGTTGACCCATTACGAGAAAGTGTTGGCAGGAGAAACGGACAACAAGACCGCTCTTTTAGGGATCGCTCGTTGTCATCATGAACTGCAGAACTACGGTTTTGTCAAGAAAACTTACGATGAGCTTAAAAGTGTCGATCCCGATTTGGCAGATCGGTTCGCCTACCTCGATCTGAAGGGTGAAGAGGCGGGGAGAGCGGCCGCCGCAGCCGGTGTGCGGGAAGTTGTCCTGTGGGAGGAGGAAGAATGAGAGTTGTAAGGCTGTTCGTCATCATGGTCCTGCTGACAATCGCAATCTTGTCCGGGTGTAACATCGATTCTCCTTTTACGTCCGCTTTAAAGGAAAAGATCAATGCTGATTTTAGCGAAGACGGAGAGGACGGGGACACGACGATTGCAGTGACCGGAGTTCTCCTTAACAAGAACACCACCACTATAACAGTTGGCTCTACGGAGCAGTTCACCGCTACGGTGGAGCCGTCGAATGCCACGGACAAGAGTGTCTCATGGTCGAGTTCTGAAGAGAGTGCGGCCACGGTGGATTCAGGCGGTTTGGTAACGGCGGTTGCTGACGGTACTGCGACGATAACGGTAACCACCACCGACGGCGGGTTTACCGCGATCTGCGAAGTTACGGCCACCACGGCGACGATTGCAGTGACCGGAGTTCTCCTTAACAAGAACACCACCACCATAACCGTTGGTTCCACGGAACAGTTGACCGCTACGGTGGAGCCGTCGAATGCCACCGATAAGAGTGTCTCCTGGTTGAGTGACGATGAGAGTGCGGCCACGGTAGATTCAGGCGGCTTGGTAACGGCGGTAGCGGAAGGGAGTGCCACGATAACGGCGACCACCACCGACGGCGGTTTTACCGCACACTGCGAGGTTACCGCCACCACGGCGACGATTCCCGTGACCGGGGTGTCTTTGGATAAGAGCGCTACCACTATAACAGTTGGCTCTACGGAGCAGTTCAACGCTACGGTGGAGCCGTCGAATGCCACGGACAAGAGTGTCTCCTGGTCGAGTGACAACGAGAGTGCGGCCACGGTGGATTCAGGCGGTTTGGTAACGGCGGTGGCGGAAGGAACGGCGACGGTCATGGTGACCACCACAGACGGCGACTTTACCGCACACTGCGATGTTACGGCGGCAACCGATACTCACGAATTAACGGTGATTGCCGATACAGGCGGTACCATCACCAAACCGACAACTTCGCCCGAAACTGTTGCCGACGGTGCGGCAACGACTATTACCGCAGTACCGGAAACCGGCTACGATTTTGCGGGCTGGTCGGTAACCTCCGGTATAGCTGCCATAGCGGACAGCAGCTCCGCCTCCACAACGGTGGTCCTGGAAGATGGTGACGCGACGGTGAGTGCCGCTTTTTCGTTGAAAACATATGCATTGGCGGTACAGGCAGACACGGGTGGTTCAATCATTACTCCGGTCAATTCTCCGATGGCTATAAACCACGGAGAGCAAAAAACGATTACTGCGGCTGCAAATACAGATTATGTTTTTGATCGATGGTCCGTTACCTCCGGAACAGCAACGATTGAGGACAGTGGTTCTCCCTCCACAACGGTGACGCTTGAAAACGGAAATGCCACGGTAACAGCGTCTTTTCTTCCGACTTATCAACTCTCCGTAGAAACCGACCCTGGGGGGACAATTACCGAACCTCCAAGCTCTCCCGTAACGGTTGTTCATGGGGTATCAACACCTATTACGGCGATGAATGATATGGGGTATGTTTTTATTGAATGGGTAGTATCATCAGGTACTGCAGACATAGCCGATATTTATTCTTCTTCTACTACAGTTATCCTGGAAAACGGAAACGCAATGGTGACCGCTTCGTGGGACGCCGTCGGTAACAACACAATAACAATAAACAATCCCAGTTCCCCAACTTTTTCAATGACACCGATAACAATCACACTGCAGATAGATGGCGGTAATACGGAAGAGACAGTTACCGTATCACCCGGAGAAGGAGTTAATATTACACATTTCGAATGGTTTATCAATGCAACTTCGCGAAAAGCCGGTGAAAATAGTGATTCGATAAGTTTGGACAC
>CAZJBZ010000419.1:0-3868 GCA_964543975.1 uncultured Spirochaetales bacterium | reverse complement strand
CCCAGCGATTTGGACATTTTCACGTTGCCTTCTCCCAAGATCATTCCCTGATTGATCAATTTGAGAAACGGCTCCGGGGTATTGACGAATCCGTGGTCGAAGAGAAATTTGTGCCAGAAGCGGGAGTAGAGGAGATGGAGAACGGCGTGCTCCGCCCCTCCGACATAGATATCAACCGGCATCCAATACTCCAATTTGTCCCGGGAAACAAACTCCTCATCATTGCGGGGATCCAAATAGCGTAAATAGTACCAGCACGAACCTGCCCATTGAGGCATGGTATTGGTTTCCCGTTTGCCGGGACCTCCGCAATGCGGACACACTGTATTGACCCACGCTTCTATTTTTGCCAGTGGTGATTCTCCGGTGCCGGTCGACGAATAGGTCTCCACATCAGGCAGTCTCAGTGGCAGTTCTTCGTAGGGAACGGCAACGACACCGCATTTTTCACAATGAACGATGGGAATCGGTTCTCCCCAATAACGCTGTCTGGAAAAGATCCAATCTCTCAGTTTGTAATTGATCGCTTTTTCTCCGGCGCCCCTTTCTTCCAGCCATCGGATGATCGCATTTTTAAATTCTTGCGTAGGAAGGCCGTTAAAGTGGTCCGAATTTACTGCAATCCCCGGTTCGGGTTCCGCTTCCGTTAATTCGTATAGCGATCCGTCCTTCGATACTACCTGTCGGACCGGCAGGCCGAACTCACGGGCAAACTCAAAGTCCCGCTGGTCGTGAGCGGGAACGGCCATGATGGCGCCCGTGCCGTAGCTTATAAGAATGTAATCGGATATCCACACCGGTATTTTTTCACTGTTTACCGGATTTATTGCGTAAGCGCCGGTAAACACACCGGTCTTTTCTTTTGCCAGATCGGTACGTTCCAGATCGGATTTCCTGTTTGCCTCTACGACATAGGTTTCGACCGCCTGTTTTTGTTCATCGGCAGTAATGGTTTTGACCAACGGATGTTCCGGAGCAAGGACCATGTAGGTCGCTCCGAAGAGGGTGTCCGGTCTGGTGGTATACACCTCAATTTCACCTTCAGCGTCCGCTAAGGGAAAGACAACATTGGCCCCCTCGCTTCTTCCGATCCAGTTACGCTGCATCGTTTTGATCGCTTCAGGCCAGTCGAGCTCCTCTAGACCGTGCAGTAATTTTTCGGCGTAAGCGGTTATTTTCAGCATCCACTGCCGTATGTCTTTCCTGGAAACGAGCGTACCGCACCGTTCACACTTTCCGCCTTCCACCTCTTCGTTGGCGAGCCCTGTTTTACACGAGGGGCACCAATTAATTGGCTGGGTATCTTCGTACGCCAATCCGTGTTCAAACAGTTTGAGGAAAATCCATTGGGTCCATTTGTAATAATCCGGTTTATGGGTGGATACTTCTCGGTCCCAATCGTACGAGAAGCCGAGAGATTTTATCTGGTTTCTGAACATGTTGATATTCCGTTCGGTCGATATTCGGGGGTGGGTGCCCGTTTTTATGGCGTAATTTTCAGCGGGGAGGCCGAACGCGTCAAAACCCATAGGATGAAGCACATGAAAACCTCTCATCCTTAGGAACCTGGAGTAGATATCGGTAGCGGTATACCCTTCCGGATGGCCTACGTGGAGGCCGGCGGAAGACGGATAGGGGAACATGTCCAAGATATAACGCCGTTTCTCCCTCGGTATATCGGGTTTTTCTTCCGTTCTAAAGGTTTTATTTTCTTCCCAATATGTTCGCCACTTTTTCTCTATCCGGTTAAAGTCATATTTTGTCATAGCAGCAATCATACCCACAGAGATTTAATCCGTCAATGCAAGAGAGAGCGCCTCGAATCGGAGGGGATCGGGGAGATCGACAATACCTTATTCCGTGGTGTCGGTATGGTGTCGGCCCGGTGGTGTTTTCTCTTTCGGTCTGTAGATAACGGTGTCGATTCTGTTTTTTTCCATCGATTCTATGGTGAATATCCCGGTTGTAAGATCGAACGTCTCATCGATTTGGGGAATGTGGCCTGCCATTTCCACGAGATAGCCGCCGAGGGTCTTTGCGTATTTTCGTTTGGGTAATTTTATTCCCAACGATTCATTGAGCTGGTGAAGAGAGATGTCTGCCGAAATACGAAAAGTAGCGGGGGAGACCCTTTCTATTTTTCCGTTTTCCTGGGGTTCGTTTTCATCGTAGAGGTCGCCCAAGATTTCTTCGATGACGTCTTCCATGGTAACCACTCCGGCCAACCCGCCGTATTCGTCAAGAACCACCGCTATGTTGAGTTTTACCTGTTTAAACTGAATAAACATTTCATTGACCCGCTTCGATTGAGGAACAAAGACAGGGGGTATCATGAATTCCCGCAGTTTTCGATTGGATTGCCCGTCGGCGAGTGCTTTCATTACATCCTTTACCAAGACAATCCCTTCAATTTCTTCCGGATCGTTATCATAAACCGGAATACGAGAAAATCCGTTTTCATATATCTTCTTTATCGATTCATCGATGAACTCGTTCATGCTCAAACTGAAGACATCGGTCCGATGGGTCATAATCGCCTGGATCGTTATCTCGTTAAACCGAAAAACATTACGTACCATCCGGCTTTTATAGGTATCGACTAATCCTATGCTTTCCGCCAAATTGACCATGTGCAGAATACCGTCGAGCGAAATTTTTTGCCGTTTTTGAGCATTCAAAATGCGGGTGATCAGATTGCTGAAAGAAGAAATGAAAATGATAAAAGGACGGAAAATATAGGAGAAGAGGTTGATGATTCGTGCCGCGTGGAGGCAGATAAAATCGTTGTACGCTATGGCAAGCTGTTTCGGTGTCACCTCGGCAAAGATGAGGACCAGGAGCGTTAAGATTCCTGTTGATGCGCTTATCGCCTTGCTGCCGAAAAGGACCAGAGTCACCTGGGTTGCCAGCGCGGAGGCCGCGATGTTGACAAGGTTGTTCCCAATGAGAATTGTCGTGAGCAGAATGTCGGGACGGTTGGTCAGCTTTTTGACTAAGGTGCCGCGTTTACCCCGTTTTTTCGCCAATTCTTGGATCTGAACGAAGGAGAGTGAAGTGAACGCAGTCTCACTTCCCGAGAAAAAAGCGGATGCTCCTAATAACAGTACGATAGTAATAAACTGGAGTATCATCGCCTTTGCAGTGCTGAGAAAAAATGGGATTGGAAAGGGTCATCGTCCATGTGGCGACTTAACTATAGCAAAAGAGGAATTCTTTATCAAGTGAGGGAATTGCAAAAATCACTATTTTAACAGTTTCGAAAAATGTAATTACCTTTAGTATAAATAATTGTAATTTTTGCAACCCAGGTTCAAGTGTGGTCGCACAAACTTCACGGCAACCTGCTCTTGCTTTTTTCTTACAGCTTTGGCAAGCTATAAAGCATTATGATGATGCATCAACCGTCGCTCTCCGGGGTGTTTGTCCCGGTAGTCACTCCTTTCACCAACGATAAGCCCGATTTGGACTTTCTGCGCGCGAACGTTGAAAGGCTGGAACGGAGTGATGTGAACGGCTATTTTCTGTTGGGATCGAACGGTGAGGCAAGAACTCTTTCGGGAAAAGAGCGTGAAAAAATTTTGGAGCTGTTTGCCTCTTCCAGAGAAACCGCCTCTGAGAAAAAAACGGTCATGGTGGGAGTTCTGTGTGAATCGACTGCTCTCGCCCTCGAGGAAGTTCGGGTGATTGAGTCTTTCGGTTTCGATTTCGCGAGCCTCCTTCCTCCCCATTACTTTGGTAAGCGAATCACCGATACGGTCCTGATCGACTACTACACGGCAGTAGCGGACAAGGCCCGGATCCCCATCTGTATTTATAACGCTCCCGGTTTTGCAAACGGTGTGGACTGCTCGCCCGCGGTCATCGAGGC
>CAZJBZ010000418.1:0-3890 GCA_964543975.1 uncultured Spirochaetales bacterium | reverse complement strand
GGGTTGACGGAACAATGGAAATACCGGCTTTTTTTCCATGCTTTTTAATGTGTTGCACAATTCTATGAGCATGAACGGCAGCTTCGTAATGAAAAGTTATTGTATCAGCTCCCGCTTCAGCGAATTTTTCTATATGGTTCTCCGGGTTTACAACCATGAGATGGACATCAAGCGGAAGAGATGTAATTGAGCGTATATCAGCGACCATTTTTGAGCCGAATGTAATATCCGGAACAAAACTGCCATCCATGATATCCATATGGATCAAATCGGCTCCTGATGATACAATGCGTTCAACCCCTTCGTGCATACAGCTAAAGTCCGCCGAGAGTAGCGATGGAGCAACATAAAAACGTTTTGACTGATTCATGATATTGAATTCTTATCAAAAAAAGAGAAGAAAGGCAATCGCAGTCAGAATTGACTAATATGTTTCCTATGATATAATAAATAAGGACAATACGTTAATTATCACTATGGGAGAAATTACAAATACGAAAGGAAAAATCGACACAATAGTGGATAGTGCATATACTCTGTTTAGAACAGGTGAATTTCAGAAATCCATTGAGGTTCTTTCGGAAGCTTTATCTATCGATTTTGACAGGGAAGAAATTGTTTCCGCATTGAAATGCGCATCATTCTGGAATGAGAGACAAAGCAAACTTGCTACTATTAACGATAAGAAAAAAAAGGGTGATTTCCTGCTCGAACAATGGAAAATATTTATCTTCTTTCTGGAGAAATTATCAGTTACCGAATCGTGCCTCTATGCAATTCGACAATTTGTTTTTGGTAATTGTTTGGAATATTTTCAAGGTTATATTGATAAGGGCGGAGCACACGATAGTGACCTCATTTTTAAGATGGGCAAATGCTATAAAGGATTGGGAGACTATGAGCATGCTTTAGAGTATTTTGAGGCGACAAACCATCAGAAACCGGATGATCCTGAAATACTCGCCGAATTGGCGGATTGTTATGCTTTTATCAACGAAGTAAGAGCTTCAAAAGTCTTTTTTAGAGAAGCCTTTTTTCTAGATCCACAGAAAGTTGATCTCTTCTGTTTGGAATCGATGCTTATACAAAGGCTGGTACTGAAACTGAAGGATTTAGGATACAATTTTCCTGAATTACCTGAATGGATACCGGTTTACGGAGTTGTGTTTCGTATTTTTAATGTAGCCAGAGAACTAAAGCCGTTGGAGTACGGTAAATTAAAACAGTCGATAATAACCTATGAAAACGAGCTGCAGAACGGAACATCCGAAAATAGCTTTCTAGTACCAAGACTTATCAACCGCTATTTTTGGATGATAGACTATCTCATAAACAATAAGAATGATCGTGAGCACATAGATAAAATATTATTAAAATTAAAGAATCTTAATGAATCGATATATAATCAATACCTTACGTAATGCGGAGTGCTGAATTATGGTGGAAAGTAAAAAAAGAACAATAAGTGAACTTCTTAATGAGGAAAAATGGACACGTGCAACTATCAACAGTTATACGGTGAATAATTTTAAAGAACTAGACGACATCGTTAATGATATTATCGATAGTGAGGAAGAGGATGAAGTCAAAGAATTGTGCGATGAACATCTTACTCACACAAAAAACAGTATCATTGCTCTTTATATATCCGGTGTAATTTCACTCAGGAAACAACTTATCGACGATTCCAATCTGGTAATGCTCATTGATATTTTTTCGGATAATCATAAATGGAATATTGTTGACTATCTCTGCAACCGAATATTGGGCTTTGGTGAAAATAAGTATGCTCTACGTACATTGGCGGAATGTTATTCGAATGAGAACGAAGAAGAGAAAATGTATGATGTGTGGGAAAGATTAATAAAAGTGGATCATGAAGAATCGGATATCGTTCATCATATCGCGGAAAAGAAGGAAGAAGAAGGTAAAATAGAAGAGGCGGTTGAATACTATAAAAAGGCCATCCATCGATACATCAACAAGAAACTTTTTTCTAATGTTAGAGAAATTTGGCATAAACTGATTGAATATGTTCCTGAAGATTCCGATTTCTTTTTTCACGTAAACAATAAAGTTGCAAAAATCATTAGTGAGGAAAGAGCTTCTCAACTTCTTGAGGATCTTTATACTTATTACTTTGATAAAGAGATATGGAATAAAGCCATAGAGATTCTTAAGATGATATTGGGGTACGATCCGAAGAATAGTTGGGCTCGTGAGGAGATTATTAACTGCTACCGTGGTAGATACAAAGATCACAGTCATCTGGATGAATATATTAAAATCTCCAACTTGAATCAAACGTGGCGTAATGTGCATGACGCCATTGAAGAATTCGAAAAACATATTGCGTTCGATGCCGGCAATTTTGTCTGTCACCGTTCATGGGGTATCGGTAGGATCTCCAGTATAAAAGATGATGAGATTATTATCGATTTTGCACGAAAGCGTAATCATAAGATGTCATTAAAAATGGCTGTAAACGCGCTCAGTACACTTTCTAAAAATCACATTTGGGTTTTGAAGGTTATTATGAAAAAAGACACGCTACGGGAGAAGATTAAGAAAGATATACCGTGGGCGTTATCGGTAATAATCAGAAGTTTTGATAATGCGGCAGATATGAAGAGGATTAAAGCCGAACTTGTTCCCTCCGTTCTGAGCCAATCCGAATGGTCAACATGGAGCACCCAAGCACGAAAAATCCTTAAAACCGATCCTAATTTCGGTAATTTACCGGATAAACCGGATTGTTTTGTCGTTCGCGATAATCCCATCTCATATGAAGAAAAAACTTTTAATAGATTTAAAGCTGAGAAAAACTTTTTTACTCGACTATCAACCATTCAAGAGTTTCTTAACAATTCATCGCCGGATTCGGAATATTTCTCCGAGATGTTTGAATATTTTGTCGGCTTCCTAAGAGCATACAACGTGGTGAATGAGTTCATTTTATCAAGTTATCTTCTTATTAATTCAGTTATTGATGATTATCCGTATCTTAATCCCGGATTGGACGTCACCTTTGATGAACTATTAGAACAGGTGCCTGACATAATTGAAGTGTTTTCAAAAATTGAAAATACTGAGCTAAAACGAAAGTTATTAGAAAAAATAAAAGAGAACGGTACGGATTGGCCTGATATTTTTATAAAACTTTTTCCCAATCATCTTACGAAGTATATTATCGATGAATTGATCGATAATGAGAATACGAATAAATTGAAGGAACTTCTCTTCACAATAGTGGATAATTACAAGGACTTTAGAGAACCGTTTGTCTGGCTGGCCCGTACTTTTGCCGATCCCGCATGGTTTAAAGAATATGATATTAAATATGAGAAAATACTGATCGGGATGATACATCTACTTGACATAACGTTTAGAGAAATCAGCAACAGAACTAATGTGGGATTTAATCGAAAAATCAATAAGCAGATACAGAATTTTCTCTTTAAAGATTCTCAATTGGAAGAGTATTTCCTTGTCGCGGATGAAGATAGTATTGGAAGGATATTCACTTTGGTTGATGATGTTAAAGATCTAGATCCTTCTCTGAAAATTGAATTAAAACACAAAATTATGGAAAGATATCCTAACTTTAAATTTTATGGAAAAGAGACAGTCAATAAATCTTCTCGAGGGAGCTTGTTGGTCACCGCTGATAGCTATAAAACAAAACAGAACGCTCTTCAACATCTTATTGAAGTCGAAGTACCACAAAATTCTCGAGAAATCGGGCAAGCGATGGAAAAAGGCGATCTAAGAGAGAATGCCGAATATAAAGCGGCAAAGGAAAAACAGGAGATGCTCAACTCCACTATAGCTCGTATGAAGGAAGAGATGGAAAAAGCCCAGATTTTTGAAAAAAGAGATATCGATACCTC
>CAZJBZ010000417.1:0-3896 GCA_964543975.1 uncultured Spirochaetales bacterium | reverse complement strand
CTATGAGGGTATACAAAACACTTCAGTACTGAAAAAGCAAAAGCCCGGGTACCTTCCACGGGAAAAAACCACCCTCCATTCGATGCTGTTCTCAATGGCTTCTTTGATAGCAGCCTTCGCAACATTGTGAAGGGTCCACCACTGTGTCAAGTCTTAACTCAAATTGAACGGGGCACCTATGAATTTTCAGGCGAATACTTCGATCTGTTAAAAGTGTGTAGACAATGGATAACGGAAAACCAGTCTCCTCTAAACGACAAGAAAATCGAAGTGTTTCTATCTATAGAAGGATTTGATGTTGCGAGTCCTGAAAAAATTAACACATTCGGAGAGGAACTATTGGCTTATTCCGTAGTCTCAAATCTTGTAAAAAACGCGATTGAAGCTTCACCGCCTCAATCAACCGTTAGTATAGCAATAACCGGTAAAGACCCTACTATTTTTTCAGTCCATAACCAAGGCAGTGTACCAAAAGAAATTCGAAAAACGTTTTTCAATAAATACAACACGAGCGGTAAAAAAGGTGGTACCGGGATCGGTACCTATAGCGCGAAACTACTGTCGGAAGATCAAGGGTGGAATATCGATATGGAGACGTCTGAGGAGACGGGGACGAAAATTACCGTAACTCTACCTAAAAGCGGTCGAAATCGTCATCGTCAAGATTGATAACCTCGCTGGGATTTTTGGTGGTAATCCCGGTTTCATCGGAGACCGCTTTTGAAGTTCCTCGTGCATCAGCGCCGGCAGGTGCTTTTTGAGGGTCTTCTTTACCGGATTGCTCTGATTGTGCGTAATCCGGTGAAAAGTGCTTCTTCGGCGCCTCGATCCTTTTAGTCTTCCCCCTCTCGTTTTCCAGTTTGAACTGCGCCACCATGGCGCGGAGCTGCTGGGCTTGCGAAGCGAGCTCTTCGGCCGCGGATGCAGTCTCTTCGGCACTGGCGGTGTTGCCCTGTGTTACCTGGTCGATCTGGTCGAGACCCTCGGTGATCTGGTCTATCCCTTGGGTCTGTTCTTTGCTTGCCTGGGTAATCTCGTCTAAGAACTGGGCCACATTGTCAGCGCCTTTTACAATATCTTCAAGTTGTTTTGATGTTTTCTCAACAAGGTCGGTCCCCATCTGAATGTTTTTATTCGCCGCTTCCACACTGGCGGAGGTTTCTTTGACCGAGTCTCCGCTCCTATTGGCAAGGGTCCGGACTTCTTCCGCGACGACCGCAAATCCCTTCCCGTATTTACCGGCCCTGGCCGCCTCAACATTGGCATTGAGTGCCAAGAGATTAATCTGGAATGAGATATCATCGATGATTTTAACGATTTTATTGATCTCTTCGGCGGAAGAGTTAATGTTCTGCATTGTCTCTGTAAGCAGTTTCATCTGCTCATTGCCCGCGTTGGCATTAGTACTGGCCTGTTTCGACAACGCGTTTGCCTCTTCCGAACTCTTGGTGTTGGTCTGGGATTGACTATTTATTTCATTGATCGAAGAGGTTATCTCTTCTAAGCTGCCGGCCTGTTCCGTTGCTCCCTGGGAAAGGCTCTGGCTTGCCTGTGAAACTTGGTCGGAGCCGTCCGCAATCTGTTCCACCGATTCGGCTATCTGGCCTAAGAGGGAGTTAAGCGATTCTTTCATGGTAATAAGCGATGCTCCGAGACCGTCCTGCTCCGAGGCTTTCTGAATATCCACAGTCAGGTCCCCTTCGGCAAAATGCTGCACAACATTGGCCTTGTACTGTAAGGACTTCTGCATATTACGCATTGCATCGGCAAGCTGCCCGATTTCGTCCTTTTGGTCGATGTCGAGTGCGGCATTAAGGTCGCCGCGGGCAATCTCTTCGGAAAAATTGACTCCCCCCGCAAGAGGCACCGTAATTGCCCGAGCAAGAATCACACCGAAAATGATCGCGAAAAGAGTACCGACTATCATACCTATCATAATGACAATGACGGCATTCCCCGCGGCTACTGTTGCTTCAGTTACAGCGGTATCGGCAATCCCCTCGTTGATGTGGATCAGTTCATTCAGGACATCCATTGCCCGGTACGCCTCGGTAGCAATCGGTCCGGTAACCATCTGATTAATCTCACTACGCATAGCGTCAGCCTCTTCGGCCAACGCGATCATTTTGTCAAATTCTACGAACACTTCCTCCGAAGCCGGCAGCATCGTGTTCCGGAAAAGGTCCATCGCCGCCGCCTGGTTTCCGGCTCTCACCTCGGTGCGGATATCTCCCACCGCCTTGTGGAACCGGTTATGGGGCTCCCGCATATTCCGTAACATGGCCTGCAGCTCCGGATTATCAGTGGTAAACCCGAAAAGCCAGCGTCCGAAATTACATGCGGTCGGATCGTCGCCTCCCTCGAACTGTTCTCCGACTAGAAGGAGCTGTGCTACATCCAGCTCCACTGCGTAGTGGTCGCCGCGGAACTTCTGAATGTTCGCCACCAACGCTCCGGGATCGAGAATACCGGCCGCCTCGAACTCCCGGTTTAATTCAAGCCACTGATTGTTTAATCCCGTCCATTCTTCTAATTGGGTCTCGAACTCACGGCTTAAGCGATCTTCCTCCGCGGTGGCGGGGAGGGTCAGAAAATAATCCCAGGTTTCTCTGTATTCCTCACGGGCTTTGTTGAAGTCCTCCATATAGTTCGAACGAGATTCGAAGTCCAGTTGTTCCGAAAGCAGGGTGCGCTGAGCAATCATCAACTCCTCCAGACCAATTTCGGTCCCGAATAGGGATTCGATACTCGGCAGACGTACCAGACCGATCTCCTCGATATTTCCACGTAACTGCTGTGCTCTTGTAAGGCCGATAACGCCGACGGTAACAACGATAGCGGCAACAAGCAGAAAGCCGCTGATCAGCTTTACACCAATTTTCATGTTTTTAAACATCTCTTCTCCCCCTTAGGTTTTTATTGTGCGTTTTCTTGGGCTGCCGCCCGGACCGTGATTATTTTCTGCATTTCTTCTTATTTCGATTTATAGAATATGTAATCCGCGAGAAAAAATTCCATGGTAGCCACTATAGTTGTTTTTCTCCCCTTTGTGCACCCCTTACAGCAGGGCACACAACAAAGAAAAAATAACTGAAAAATTAAACTCTCTTTACTCTAAAAAAGAACTAAACATAGAAATGAACGAAATCGGACTAGATTCATTAAGAGAGGCACCTATAGATGATTCATTTAATAAAAGTAAAATTAAAACGGTGATCGTATCATCAATTACTACAAATCGTAATCTTGCAGAAGCTCCTGGAAATGTTTATCTAAAAAAAAGTGTGTCCGGATTACCGAAAGATGGAGTTGTTAATATTTCTCAGATTTCAACATTAGATAAGAAAAGATTGACTGAAAAAATTGCTACCTTATCTCAGAGTTCCATGGCAGAGATTGATTATGGCTTAAAATTGATTCTAAACATTCAGTAGGCTTCCAAAACCCCGAAGTTTTGGAAGGTGTCCTGTGTTTCTCTCCCGCCTTTTTATCGTAAGAGTATATTAGAATGTTCGTATCTACAAAAACACTACGCACTGATATTAACCATAGTCTCAGCAGACGCCATATCAAATTTACTTCGTAAATCGACGAAAAGAGCGTATAAAAGCAAAAAAATTGCACTCAAGGAGGTGCTGAGTTAAATACAGGAAGAAAAAAAGAAATTTCCAGTACCTTTCAAGTGCCTGTGATTGGCGACAATTTTGGAGAAATCAAGTATATCGTTTGATAATGCCGAGCAAGGTATGACCGGACACATTTGCATTGTCAAATCTTTTTGAAAGAGTGATGTGTTTTGTGGGCTGCGCCAAGACTGCTATTTGTTGTCTGCTTTGCCCATTTTTTTACTTTGCATAATGATCAGTATAAGTATCTAATACCTTACGAATCATCTG
>CAZJBZ010000416.1:0-3899 GCA_964543975.1 uncultured Spirochaetales bacterium | reverse complement strand
AAATGATCGATAGGTCGGCTTGTCATCAGGTAAAAAGTTCCGGTGGTGGAGGCAATTGCCGCTACTCCTCCTCTTCGAACTGCCATGTCCCGTTTTCATCCATGTAAGCCCACCTCTTCGTTCCGTCGGCCAGGTAGTAGTGGCCACCTACGGCTTTTCCGTTTCGAAAGCGCCCTTCGTATCTACCCCGGTAGGCGAGATAGAAGGTGCCGTTTCCATGCATTACTCCATTCTTCCATTCGCCGACGTATCTGTCTCCGTCGGCCCAGATAAAGGTACCTGTACCGTGCATAGCGTCGTTCTGCCACGAGCCTTCGTACGCATCGCCGCCTGAGGATTCAAAAATACCCTTTCCTTCTTTTTTACCGTATTTCCAATGTCCCTCGTACCGATCACCGTTCGCCCAAACGTAAACACCGTAACCGTGCATGGTATCATTTTCCCACGAACCGGTATATTTGTCTCCGTTTTTTATTAAATAGGTTCCGGTCCCCTCGCGTTTATTGCTCTCCCATTCGCCCTTGTAGACATCGCCGTTTTTCCAGAGATAGCTCCCGAACCCCTCTTTTTCTCCTTGTTCCCACTCTCCTTCGTATTTGTCGCCGTTATTCAGATAGAGTGTGCCCCATCCATGACTCTTGCCGTTTTTTAGTCTTCCGACATATTTACCGCCTAAGAGATTAACGGTCACTATTTCATTCTCAGAAACAGGAGCCGGTTTCTCCTCTCCTTTCCGTTCATCCGTCTTTTCTGGTCCCCTCTCCGGATTTTTCCCCGTAAACGCGATGCGGGTTGTTCCTGCACCGGTCACTTCAATCTCTTTCCGCTCAAGAGAAGTTTCGTTGTAGCGCATTTTCAGAGTATAGAGACCGGTCCGTATCCCATTGAAAAGGATGGAGCCGTCTTTCGCGAGGGAATATGAGTCATCATCATTGACGATTAAGGTCCCCGCGGTTTCAGTGGTTATAAGGAGGTTCCCCGTATTCTTGTCGGCCTTATCGGTCGATGAAGTTTTATTCGGTCCGTCGGAGCTTTGTTCTCCATTTTCACTCGGCTCGACCGATTGCGAAGATTCGGTAGCGGATTCTTCAGTCTTTACCATCTTATCGGATGTT
Source organism: uncultured Spirochaetales bacterium (assembly GCA_964543975.1). Classification (GTDB taxonomy): domain Bacteria; phylum Spirochaetota; class Spirochaetia; order SPDA01; family CAZJBZ01; genus CAZJBZ01. The sequence continues at coordinate 2,784 of CAZJBZ010000416.1, read as the reverse complement.
TTAGAGTTATTTGATGTAGGTGATGGAGGAGAGATACAAGAAAAAAGAGAAAATGATAGAGCCATAATCAGAAGGGTACTGCTGATAAATCTGTATTTCATAAGCTCCGGGCCTCTCACGGAAAAGGGATGTGCTGCAATTGCCTCCTCTATCTTATCGTTTTCCTCCAATATCGTGCAAGACACTTTAAAACGAAGGCAGTTGCCTCAATTAAAAAAAAAATAAAAAAGTTGTTTGAACAATATTGCAAAACCTATTAATATGAAAGATGAACACTATAAACTAAAACCTAGGAGAACCTATATGAAAAAACTGAGTGTTTTTGTTTTAACGTTGCTTATTTTGATGAGTATGACGGCTTTTTCACTCGACTTAAGTTCGGTTGATCCGTCGGACATCGATCTAAGTAAAGTGGACCTCTCCGGTATGGACATTTATTTTCAGGGACCGATTGAGTTCTACGTAGAAGATGTCGTTTATGATGGAAAGGCGTATGCCGCTATCCTTGATTATGACGGGGCGGGAAAATTAACAATTGAAGTACCTAAGAAAGTTAGTACCTATTTAAAACCCCAAGCAATCGATCTAACGGATACAGACGTATTCCTTCGAAACGGCAAAGTCTACCTTGATAATGTCGTTGTAGAGAACTACAGCTATTCGGGTTATCTTTCTTTTAATCCACCTGCAAGTTTTGTTGCCGAAGTCGGGACGATTGCGGCTGCACCTGTTTCTCCTTCAACACGCCCCGCGGTATCATCTTCAGTTGCGGAATTACGAGAAGAAGTTTCCTCCCTTGAAAAGAAGATTAAACAGAAAGACTACCAGATTGAACAGAAAAACAAAGAACTGACACAAAAAGAGAAGGATATTAAACAGAAAGAGCGGCAGCTTTCTCAAAAAGAAGACCAAATCGGCGATCTTTCCTCTGAATTGAGACAGAAAGAACGACAAGTCGCTGTATTGGAAAATGAAGTGGCACGGGCCGGCACTATGATCCCGAACCAAGGTTTTCGCGCCGCTCGAGTATCCACTGCGGATGCAATGAGCGGTATGGGCAGCTGGGACGTTAGTCGGACAAGGGCACGACAAACGAACGCCGGGCAAAAGTTTGCAAAATTCATTGTAAATGCGCGGCAGGCAAATAATGAATACGTGTATAGCTTTACCGGTAAAGGAAGCAGTAGCGGATGGTCCGGTTACGGTTTCCATTTCCTCGCTTCCGGAAGTAAATCGGCGAAAGGTTACGGGTACGGCGATTCCTACTTGGTATGGGTTACCCGCGATCCCGATAATTTGCAGACCGACAAGACCTTTATCCAACTCTACCGGTCCTACAATGATGTACGGATGGTACAATTGGCAAATCAAGCCATCGATAAATCCATTTCGGATAACTTAGATATCGAGGTCTATGTCAACAGAGGTAAAGGACAAATTATGGTCTCAGTAGAAGGCTCTATAGCGCTTATCTACAATGAAAACGCTTTGATGGCTTCCGGTAATGAGATTGTGTTAAGGGCCCTCGGTACAGCCGAATTCAGAAACGCACGATTAAAAACAAAGTAACCATTACATTATATGGGCCGAATGGGAAACTCTTCCATTCGGCCTGATTTTTATTTCAATATCTCCGCCTCGAAAGACTTTCATGGAGAACAAAACAACACATAAAGTGTGGAATAAAAGTTCTCTCTCTCTCTCCTCTTTGGAAAACGAATCTGTGGAACTTGTTGTTACTTCACCCCCCTACCCCATGATAGAGATGTGGGACGGGACCTTTGCTCGGCAGGACGGCAGAATAGAAGAGGCCCTTGCGAAGGAGGACGGGAGGGCCGCCTTTTCTCTCATGCACGGTCTCTTGGATTGTGTGTGGCAAGAGTGTTACAGGACCGTTAAACCGGGTGGATTTGTCTGTATAAATATCGGAGACGCAACGAGAAAAATCGGGAACGGTTTCAGACTCTATTCCAATCATGCAAGAATTGTGATGAAATGTGAATCGTTAGGATTTGAGCCTCTGCCGCTTATTCTCTGGAGAAAGCAGACGAACGCTCCAAACAAGTTTATGGGTTCGGGAATGCTTCCCGCAGGAGCCTATGTCACTCTTGAGCACGAGTATATAGTGGTGCTTCGGAAAGGACCAAAAAAAGTACCTACTCATGAAGAGTGGAAAAGAAGGCGAAGGGAGAGCGCCCTTTTTTGGGAGGAACGAAACAGATGGTATTCAGATGTATGGGATTTCAAGGGAATTCGACAGCAATTGGCAGCCGGGGAGGGAAAGAAACTCAGAATGAGGAGCGGTGCTTTTCCATTCGAACTCCCATATCGTCTTATCAACATGTATTCTTTACAAAACGACACAGTACTCGATCCCTTTCTCGGCGCCGGAACGACCCTTTTCGCGGCAATGGCGAGTAAACGAAACAGTATCGGGTATGAGACGGATGGAGCGATGCTGCCCTTAATCGAGAGAGGCATTATTGAAAATAACGGCCTTTTTAACCGGAAGATACAGGACCGCCTCCACGAGCATACCCGGTTTGTACAGAACTGCCGTGAAGAGGGAAGAGATCCGGGCCATTATAATTCCGTGCATCATTTTCCGGTTAAAACAAAACAGGAAACCGAACTTTTCCTGCCTTTCATCAAGGAAATACGTTCCGTTTCTCAGCATGACTATGAAGTATTCCATGAGGATAAGCCGTTTATCGAATACGATCGGCCTATCGGGCTTTCTAACTTCTCAAATTACTTTACACAAAAGGAACTTCCATTTACAAT
>CAZJBZ010000415.1:0-3903 GCA_964543975.1 uncultured Spirochaetales bacterium | reverse complement strand
ATATCTGGCAAGTGGTGAAGCATTGATAAAAAATTTACAGATGGGCATAAAGTTGGCTTTGCGTTACGGTAATGTCATGAAAACGGGATGGGGAGTCGACTCTTTCGGCCATATTACACAGTTACCTCAATTACTAATGAAGTGCGGGATTGATCATGCGATATTCTGGCGAGGTATTGATAATTCGATTGACAAATCGGAATTTTATTGGAAATCACCGGATGAATCAACAGTTTTAGTAACCCATCTTGGAGACCATCACGGGTATGGTGATATATCTGATAAAATTCAAAGCACGGAAGATTTTCGTAATAGAATAAGAACTTTGGTGCAGGAAATCGGTCCACACACGCTTACCAATAACATGTTAATCATGAATGGGATGGATTACACGGAAATTGATCAAGATATTCCGCAATACCTTCAAAATAGTAACCATAATGTTGATGGTATGAATATTATTCATTCGGATATTAGTACATATATTGATGCGATAAAAAAGTGGGAAAAATCTCTTTCAATTATAGATTATGAACTCTATTCATCCGACAAAGCGACCCTCTTGAGAAATGTTCGTTCAACGCATCCAATGAATAAAAAATTTTACCATGAAGTACAAGAATTGCTCGAACATGCGGCAGAGCCGATATCAACAATTGCGAGTGTCTTGGGAATGAATTATCCCTACGGTTTCTTCAATTATACGTGGAAACACCTTTTGCATACTCAAGTTCATGATGCATTTTGTGGCTCTAGCATTGATGAAAATCAAGATGATCTGCGTTCTAGATTATTTTGGTCGTGGTATGTGGTTAATGATGTTATCGAAGAAAGTTTAAACAAAATTTGCCAAAAAATAAATACTTGCTCAGACACAAAAGGTTGTATTACTTCTTTTGTAGTGTTCAATACCGGATACCAAATCGATGCTGATTATGTACCTGTTTCCTTATGGCTGCCGAATAAGAAGACTGACTATGCAATCCAAGATAGTAATAAGAAAAATGTTTACTCGCAACTTGTTAGCCATAATAAAACGGAAATATTTTCCATGTACTTCTCTGAGCTTGATTTTTCGAGTTTAAGGAATCGTATAAATAGTATCTATAATGAAATATGCAGCGATATTTCTACTTCGTTAGAAATAGTCGGTATGGATATTGTGAAAAAGAACAATGAGGTAGTGGTAACACTTTTTCCTGCACGCTCTAACATATATGAAGCAATATCCTTGAGTGAAATAGAAAAAAAGGTAGGAAATTATATCACGGATAACTGCAGTGGTGGTTTTTATCTTAACTTTGAAATGTATCAGCAGGCAGCATATCTCATAAGTCAAGATGAATTACCGACATTCGGTTATAAAACCTTCCATCTTGTATCTGAAAAAAAAGAAAAGAGTGCATCGGAATTATCAATTAATAATAATTCTATTGAAAACCAGTTCTATAAAGTCTTTGTACAAAAAGATGTTCCTTCGGTATCAATTACCGATAAAAGGAACAACATTGTTTACAAAGATCTTTGTGAGATTATTGATGAAGGTGATAGGGGGGATACAAACCTTTATTGTGGGCCTGAGAATGATACCAAAATTTCAAGCTTCCGATGTCAGTTTAGTACAGCAGTAGTTGAAGACGGACCTGTAAAGGCGACCCTGGCTGTGTATATCAAATTTGATTTGCCGGTTTCACTATCGGAAGATCGAATATCTCGAAATGAAGAAACAGTTGAATGTCCGCTAACGCACTATATAAGTCTTTATAAGGGGTCGGATTTAGTCCACGTAATTACTGAAATTGATAACAAAGCGAAAGACCACCGTTTAAGAATTCAATTCCCTACAGGTATGAATATAGAAGATTATCAGGCTGAATCAAATTTTGATGTTGTAACCCGGAAAGTCTATTCTCACGAACCGGATAAGAACGCAAAAGAACCATCTCAAGCTTTGCCACAGAAGTCGTTTATCGATATTACTGACGGTAAAAACGGGATAGCTTTTTTCAACGTTGCTATTCCTGAATATGAGGTCATCAGAAGCGATAGAGGGGCCGAAGTAATATTCAATCTAGTGCGGTGCGTAGGAAGATTGGGAAGATCGGACTTATATACGAGAAATTCAGGAGCCGCACCATATAAAGAGATACCCAATGCACAGAACATTAAAAAGAATTCTTTCGAGTACGGCATTGTTTTACATAGAGGGAATTGGATAGAAGATGACATCCTGCATAAAGCGCATCAATTCAATTCCAAAAGACTCTCATATCAGCAACACTTACATGAAGGTAAATTGCCTGTAGAATTGTCTTTTTTGAAAATCGGCTCGAATAATATTAAAATTAGTAGTTTGAAATACGGTGATGATCGAAGTTTTATTGTGCTTAGGCTTTACAATATATCGCGCGAAAATGTTAATACCTCGATTACCTTATGGTGGAACATAATAGAAATCTATGAAACCGACCTTCTTGAGAAACCAATTATTGAAAAGCAAATAACTTTGAAAAAGGGGAATATTATAGAGACTACTTTTTTACCTTCAGAAATAAAAACTTTTCGTATAGTAATGGAGAAATTATGATGATAAGTAAGAATCTTAGTAAAGATTTATTCAGAGGTATTCAACGGAATAAAACACTTTTTGCCATATTGGCCATTATCCCGATTATGGCATGGATGTTCATATTTATAATTTTCCCTATTCTATACTCGTTTTACATTTCTCTTTATAAAACAAGTTTGGTTGGGATGCGGTTCTTAGAATTCATTGGCTTTACTAATTATAAAAAAGCAATAATCGAAGATCCATTATTTTGGTCTTCATTACGTAGAAGCGGGGTTTTTACAGCTGCTCTACTCTTTATTCATTTACCGTTATCATTTTTAGTTGCCTCAGGCAATCGCAAGAAGAACTGTAGGATACAGCAATTTTATGCAACTTCTTTATTTTACTCCGGTTGCTACAGGAATTATTGTCGGGGTTGTGGTTTTTAAATATCTCTATGATCCAAGTGTAGGGTTGTTCAACGAAATACTTACAGGTTTAGGTCTCCCGCGCTCTTTTTTCCTTACCGATCCTAAGACGGCTATGCCTTCTTTATTCGTGATTCATTCATGGAGATGGATAGGGTTTGATTCTATGGTTTTTTACGCAGGATTACAGAGTATACCTAAACAGTTTTATGAAAGTGCATGGGTGGACGGAGCCAAACCAAGGCAGGTTTTGGTGAGGATCACATTTCCATTGGTTAGTCCAATTACTCTTTTCCTTACGGTTACAACCTGCATTGCCGGTATTCAACTTTTTTCTCCGGCATATATAGTCGGGCCGTACGGCGGGAAGATGCGGTCTCTCTATTTTATAATGCTGTATGTTTATCAGACAGCTTTTGGGGAACATAAGATAGCATATGCAGCATCAATAACTTATTTAGTGTTCGTAGTAGTTCTCATTTTAACCATCGTACAATTACGTCTCGGGAGAAGAAAATGGAGTTATTAAGTAAGAAACCAAAGATTTCTATTTCTTTTAGACAGATTATAATTACATTACTTATCACATTAGGTGCTTTGTTCGTTGTTTTTCCTATAATTTGGATGTTTTTATCTATTTTTAAATCACCTGCAGAAATAGTAAGGGTACCGCCGGTTGTTTTTCCAAAAGAGCTGCATCTTAAAGGATGGAAAGACTTATTTTCCTTATATCCATTTTGGAGGGCTTATTTAAATAGTATAATTATTGCAGTAAGTAGGGTTGTTGTTGTGCTGTTAACTTCTTCACTTGCGGGCTATGTATTCGGAAAATTTAGTTTTCCTGGGAAAAACATTTTTTTTATGCTAACACTGATAACTCTAATGATTCCTATCGAAATGGAAATTATACCCCTTTATCTAATA